>NZ_LMCO01000017.1:0-156744 GCF_001424825.1 Ensifer sp. Root31
TGGCGCAACTTTGGCAAGGGCCGGCACCCGGCGAGCCTGAATTTTGGGGACTGTTTTTCCTATGCGCTGGCCAAGTCGCGCAACGAGCCATTGCTCTTCAAAGGCGACGATTTCTCGCGCACAGACATAGAAGCAGCCTGACAATCAATGACCGGCGCAGGCTGCACTTGCCGGATCGAATGATAGGCGAATGTCGCGCGATGGAAACTCGCGCGCGATAACGGTAGGGACCGACTGTTCATCAGGTCTTGCGAAAGATGGATCCGAAATCGGCATCAAATGCCCCGTCCGCCAAAGCCCTGCCCGCGGTGCTACCTCCAAACAACCGCCTGTCTGAATAGACGCAAATCGCTCAAAAGCGAGTCTGCCTGATCGATCTGCGCGATTCAGGCGGTGCTGCTGAGCGCGTTTGCGTCCGGGCCGCAGACGCTACCGCCGGCCTGGTGTGCTCGGCATTTTCGATTCTATTTTCCGCGTGGAGACGCACGGCGTTAATGCATTGATTTTTCATTGGATCGTGCCGAAATTGCCGGCCGACAACTTCTTGCCTTACTGGCCACTCGGGAGCGTTTTTCCGTCCAGGCTTTACACCATTGGGTTTGCACACCAATTTTCTGTTTGCTGGCAGACAAACTTTAAGACTCACCCGGCCTTCAGGATCCCTTTTGCAAACGGTCAATCTGACCAAGCCTCCCACCAAGAAAAGTGTTCGAAACGAAGGCCCTTTTGGTCTTCCATTCAATCCTTAGCGGACAGGAACTCGGCGTAAAGCCGATCCAGATTGTCTGCGAGGTATTTGCCAAAACGCCCGGCATTCTTTGATTTCATCGAAAGCGCGAATGCCTTGCCGGAGTTCGAGTACTGAGCTTGCACAGCCTTATCTTCGGCTTGCCAGTGATTCTTGACCCGGAGCACCGCCTTCCTGACAGGCTTCCTCGAGGTCGCAAGCGCGTTGAAGAGCGCGTTGAAACGCTCGTCGCTGGTGAGCGAGCCAAATGAGGGCTGTGCCAGAACTTCGCCGATCTGTCCCGCGTTGTCCGCCTTTCCAGCGAGAAGCGAGAGCTCAAGCCAACGATCGCGTCCGGTCGACGGGGCAGGGCCAATGCTCCTGATGACCTCCGGCGAAATCCGATCGGTCACGGTCATCATCTTCGAGATCGCCGTCTTGTCGGCGGTAAGGGATGTAGAGATTACCGAGCGATCATGCCCAAGCGCCTCCAGCCGATGGGCAAAGCTCGCCCGCTCGATGAAGGAAAGATTGGCGCGAGCGGAATTCTCCTGCCCCTGCGCAATGACATGTGTGCGATCATCCAGCGCTCGAACAACGGCCTTGACCTTGGCGCCGAGTTCGCGGGCGGCCCGCACACGGCGATGTCCGAACACCACCTGATAGCGACCAGACGCCGACGGGTGAGGGCGCACAAGGATCGGCGTATCCTGGCCTCGTTCGGCAATCGCCTGCTTGAGAGCTTCGAATTCCTCTCGGTCATCCTCAAGGCGGTCGACCACGAAGGATCCGTCGACCGAATCCGGGTCGAGTTCGACAATCGTTTCGCCTTCAAGGAACTTGTCGGCCTGCCTGGAAAGTTCATCAAGCGAACGAACCATGCTCTTCGATGCACCGCGCATTGGATAGGCAGGCGCGATGTCTGTCTGCGGAGTATCGTCCGCGTCAACCAGACCTGCCAGTAAGTTCTTTCTCGCCATCTCGTTACTCCGTTTGTCTGTACCGCATGAGCGGTCATCCCATAGACGATCGTCAGCCGGCGACCTTACGCCCCCAGGACGCGTGGACCAGGTCAGCGATTTCCGAATTGACAGCATTCAAGGCATCCATGGCGCGCTCATATGTCGAGCGGGTCATCTGGCTCTTGTCGACTTCATAAAGTGTCTGCTTGGTGATGCCTGCATCCGACACCGCCGTTGACTTAAGCATCTGGTTCTTCAGGACAAACTGGTGGAACAGCGTCTGCATGAAGCCAACCATCTGTCCTTGCGGTCCGTCGGTCGGCTCGTACCTGGTGATCAGATAACGATACCATTCCAGATTAACCTCCGCGCCCGCATCGCGGATCGGCTTCAAGATGCCGCCGAGCATCAAGAGAAATTGTCCCATAGACATCACATCGAGCATCTGAGGATGAATCGTAATCAGGACGCTCGTGGCTGCAGTCAATGCCGTGATGGTGAGATAACCCAGCTGGGGAGGGCAGTCGATCACCACGACGTCGTATCGGTCATCCACTTCGGCCAACGCGCGCGAGATACGCGTGAAGAAGGTCTTACCCTCGTTCGAGCTTCTGTTCGACATCGCAAGCGGCGTATCATACTCGAACTCCTGCAGTTCGAGGTTCGCTGGGATGATATCAAGACCGGGGAAATTCGTCGGTAAGATCACCTCAGAAATCGGTCGGCGCTCTTCATCGTAACGGATCGCGTCGTAAAGCGATGGTGTATGGTCGAGTTCCGGCTGGAAACCGTGAAGCAACGACAAGGAGGCCTGCGGGTCCAGGTCGACTGCCAGTACCCGGTGTCCCGTCAGAGCCAGGTACTGAGCCAAATGGGCAGCGGTCGTCGTTTTGCCCGAACCGCCCTTGAAGTTGACGACCGCGATGATCTGAAGTTTTTCACCGGCTCGGCGTTTCGGCATGTAATGGCGCGCTTCCGAGCGACCATGCTGGTCGAGATATCGGCGCAACTCCACCATCTGTTCGGCGCTGTAGGAACGCCTTCCAGACGTCGATGTCTGGGGGAGGGGACCCTTACCTTCAAGGTGCAGCTTCTTCAGGGTGCTCTGCGACACGCCCAGAAACTGTGCGACTTCATTCAGCGAAAACTGACGCAGCAGCTTTTTGGCGTTCGGGGGAAACTGCTGCATGCTGAGGAGATGGAGCTTCTTCGAGATCAGATCGCCCTGCTCCAGGATGAGGTCCTCGAACTGCGTTGGGTGAGCACGGGCCGCGGGAGGTGAATTAGCGTTCATTGCAGGGGAGCTCTCGAATAACGGTTTTTCAGCCGGAAGGACTGCCTAAGCGTTATTATGGGTGAAATCGCCCTGCTGGCAAGGAATTTAGGATTAACAAAAAGTTAAGGTTGTTCCTGAGGCTTTGGAGCGAGACAGCGGTGTGCCATCACCGAGCCAGGCCGGTCGATGTTCGGAGGCGGTCCTCTGAGCCCCGCGCCCATCGGACTCGGTCTGAAGACGCCGTCGCGCACCTCAGTTCATGCGGCATGATGTTTGGTAGCGCGAGCGGCGGCTTCAGAAAGCTAATGGAAGAATTTGGCGCAGCTCCGAGAGAGGCACGAGATCATGATCCTTTTCGAAGCGAACGGAAAGGATCCCTTAAGGGCAATTGACTGGCGCGTTGGCTATACGAAAATGCCACCAATTGCGTGTGGAGATCGCCCGCGGGGCGAGATGAAACGGGAGTGAGCGCTTGTTGATGTCTGCGTGGCGGACCTTGCGCAAACGGACCTTGTCCGGTTCAAAATGGGGGCAGGCTCATGAGCGGCAAACTCAAGGGCGATGTGTAGGCAACTTCATTGATCGCCTCATCGGCACGAAGGGCGGTCGGGCTTGCACGGACACCCGACAGGGTCAGGCGATGAAGTAGGGCATCACAGGCGAATAGCGTAACATGACATACACCTGTGGCGGATGCAGCAGGAAGGCGTTGGCAACTTCAAGATCTCAATCGGGACCACGCGATGAGCAATGTCATCCAACAAGGTCGTGACGAACGCCGCTGGCCCCCGGTTCTGGCAATCATTGCGGTCTTCGCTTTTTTGCAGGTTCTACCGCATCACGTCTCCGCGCTGCCTCGATGGGTGTCATTCGGGATCCTGATAGCAGCTATTGTTCCCATGATCATGGTGACGGTGTCGACCGAGAATGCTGTCTGGCTGCGGATCGAGCACGTTGCGATCATGGTTCTTTCCAGTCTCTACGTTGCCAATACGGCCGCAGAACTTGGCGATATGATAGGGATCATCACGATACACCCGCCCGAGACGCGAAAGGTGTCGTTGTTGAGTTCATCGTTTTCGATCTGGATCACCAACGTTCTGGCGTTCTCGCTTCTCTATTGGCAGGTCGATTCTGGTGGTCCCTCACGCATCGCGCGTGGGGTATCAAGGAGACCTGACTGGCTCTTTCCCCAGTCGTCGGCTCCCGAATTCGCATCAGCCAATTGGCGGCCGCTCTATGTCGACTATCTTTTTCTGGCGTTTAATACCGCTACGGCGTTCAGTCCCACCGATGTGCTGCCGCTCACGCCGCGCGCGAAGCTCCTGATGATGCTCGAAAGCGCCATCGCGCTCCTGACACTCGTGCTCGTGGCCGCGCGTGCAGTCAATGTCATCCCGTAGTGTCTTAACCGCGATTTCGGACTTACGGCCGCTCCAAGCTTCTGGGCCCTCCGGCCTACGTTGCGCCACCGGGCGGCCATGGGAGGCTACGTCTATGAAGCACAACGCCAATTATATTGTGCCCCGAGCCATCAGCTGCCAAAGCCTCAAGTCCGATGAGCGCGCCTTCTATCCTCCCACGAAACCCGCGCCACCAGCAGAAGGAATCATCGGGCAAGTCCAAATAGGAGCGCGCGCCGGCCAGCCAGTCTTGCGAGGGCCAAAACTGTGCATATTACATCTCGCCCTGGACATATCCGGTGGTGGCCGAGAACACCCGGGGGAGAAACATGGTCTCTGTTGACGCTGACCAGCTTTCGAACATGATCAGTCACGCGGTCGCGCCGGCGTTCATGCTCAACGCGGTCGCTGCGATGGTGGCGATTCTGGCCAGTCGGATTTCCGGCGTTACGGAGCGGATCAGAATGCTCCGGGAGATCGACGAAAGCGATGCCCGAGCGTGGTTGAAGAAGGAAATGGCCGAACTGCGGCGGCGAGAACGTGTGCTCAACAATGCGCTTCACCTGGCAGTGTTGGCAGGAATCGGCGTCACGTTTCTGCTGATCTTCGGATTCGTCATCGCCTTTGTTGGGTACCGCCACGAACCAGGAGCCGCCGTTTTGTTCATGGCGGCTCTCGGTTTTCTGGCGGCGTCGCTCTTCCGCCTCCTGCAGGACATCAGGCTCTCCCAGATTGAGCACGACGACTGCAATAGGCCGAAATCGCAAATGCGCTGACGGGCCGCCATCCCAGCCGACGCGCCGCCGCCCCCCGGACCCAGCCCGTCGCCGGGATTCCGAGGTGAAGAAGTACTCCCCACGCAGGGCGACGACCGCGTCCACCTACGTGGCACTGTCCTCCCGCTCGACATCGACCGCGCTCTTACGCCAACGAACTCATCAAGCCGGCCATTTTGATCTTCGAGCGGAACTCCAGAAGTGCGTCACGCCGACGCTGTAGGCCAGATGCAGCGGGTTTGTGCCGATTAGCTCCCCAGTGATCCTTAACCGATCATACCGTGCCTCAGCGGTAGCATGACGGCGACGTCGAGATTGTCCGAAATGTCGCCGAAGTCACACCCTACCTATACTAGTGCGTCCAAGCCTTGCCGATTTCATCCTTCGGAATCTTTCGATTCCTTCTTGGCCTGCCCTCTGTCGAGCTTGCCGAACTCGGTCATGATGCTAACCAGAACGCTGCCGGTCCATCCGAATGTAAACAATCCCGACACCGCCATGATCGGCCCGATCAAACGCCAACTATCAGGTAGTCTTACCGTGCCTTCACCAAGCGTCGTGTAGCTCTCCAGGACGAAGTAATAGCTGTCCCGCATTGAAGGAATTATCCCCATCATCGATATCGGCGCTGCCCACACGAGGGTCTCGGCGAAATGAAGGATTGCCAGCGATCCGATCGCAACGGCAAGCAAGAGATTGATACGCCAATGCGGCGTGGTGTTGTTCACGAGAACCCAGGACCTGCTGAAACGCCGATTGATCGTGCGAATGCCAATGCCGTGTACCAACATGATCAAAATGACCATGACGGTCCCCAGCGCTATTTCAAGAATTGGGTTGGGAGCAGATAATTTGTCCATGGTCATCCAAGGGCAACGCGCCCGATCCGAGCACGCGGGCGAGGTTCAAGTGTCGCCAGAAGCCAGAGTTTCGACGGCACAGTGTGAGCGTTACAAAGTTGCTATTTTGGGAACAAGAACGTGACGATTGCTCGAACTCCCCAGCCGTCAGGCCCATTTTCCGGCGATTCCGCCCAGTAACGCGCGCCCACGCCAAGGCTCACGGGTTGCTCGCCGAACTTTACCAATTTTGACACCTGGAAGTTAATCGGGACCGACCAGTCATTGGTTTCCCAGTCATAGGTACTCTCGGTGTTCAAGGAGAAGGTCCAGGCTTCCGGCGTCGTGTAAGAGATGAAAGGCTGCAGGAACGTTGAGCTGACGTCCGCTCGATTGCTCTGTCCGGCGAACGACCACACATGGTTCGCCAATATCCCAAAAGTCCAGGGGCCCTCTTGCTTGAGAGCCACGCCGGTTGGACCCGCGCCCCACTTTCCGCTTCCAAGAAATTCGTCGGTTGCTGTGGGAATCAGAAACACCGGGCCAATACCCCAGATGATCCCATTCTCGGTTGGCTTGGCAGGCGACAGGAAGAAACTCTGTAGCGTGTCACCAAGCCCGAACTGCTCCCCTGAGGGTCCCGCGATATCGTCTTGCCAGGTCACGGGCAGGATCGTTCGGGAAATCAGGTTCCAGTCTTCATTGAGCGAAATTGGAATTACTGGCTGGATGTTCACCACGGTATGATCGCCGTCGTTCGGTCCGTAGCCCTGATCGTAGTTGAATTGGAACGGAACGCTGATCAGCGACGCGATCGGGTTTGAGAGCTTCTTCGCTAGCTCTTCACTGGATTGGGCGTGAGCCGATGCGGCGATAGACGTCAGAAGGATGGCGAAACTTAAGATTTTAAGCGAACCTGATGCCACAGTCATGCTCCCACCTTGCGTGCAGTTTCTAAACCGGCGGAAGTCATGCATGCCCCCCCGGTTCGCATGTCGCAGCCGACGATGGTTGAGTCTTGTTTTCGTCGCAAGTGCAGGGCGACCACACACGGCAAAAAAGTGGGCCGTGACAGCCGTTCCACAAATGCAATTACTGGCAATTCCAAAACCGCGGACCGGGTGGTGCAAATTCCTGCTCTCGCAGCCCGCACGTGGTAATTTGCCCGCGGCTTGCGTCGGTCGGAGTTTTATAAGGCAGGTCATGGCATCGATAGCGTTCGTGAGGCTGCGACCGATGAACAACGCGATCCGAGGAGAGGCAGGCGACCGACGCGCTCGTCGCCGATCGCCCAGTGTTGCGGTCCTCCGCCGTGGGCGCTCGAGGAGCGGAAAAGGGGATGGGCCCCTTTTTAAACGCGGAAATCTGTTCTGGGCAGACGATCTAGAGTCTACCGCGATGTTGCCGTGCTGCTTCGGCGTCTCTTTCCAATGGATACAGCATTGCTGCTGATGCCGTATTCGACGAGGTAGGCCCCGCTGATGTAGCGGGGCCATGATCTAAGTCTCAGGCACGGTTCAACCGCGACCAGATGAGCTTGAGGTCAACTTCACCTTCGACCTCTGCAAGGGTTGCGTAGATCGGGACTGAGAAGCTCGGGTCGTCGAGCTTCACCGAAAGATAGTCGCGGCCCTGATCGGAGGTCTTCTGCCAGGCCGCGCCCAGTTCGACGTTACCGGCGTAGATGCGGAAATGCGGCCCCTTGTCGGAGGGGTTCTCGACCCTGGCAATGCGAGCCTTGACGTTGAGTGCGAGGGTGCGGATTGAGCCGTTGAAGCCGTTTTCGGTGGAGGTGAAGGTGCCAATGGTTGCCATTGTCGTGTTCCTTTTCGCTGTGTCGGGCCGCACCATTGCGGCCTCGATGGCTGTCGCAAGGACCGGGGACGATTGGTCCGCACCCATAGGGCCGCAATGGAATGGAGGGCGGCAAGTCGCCGTTTTGTTAGTGCGCGAGGAATGGCGGCGCAGCTGACAGGGGTAAGAAAACGCCGACTTGCCGTTGCGGAAGGACGATCGAGGCGCAGCCATTCTTCGGTCAGACACGCCTCATCGAGCCCGCCGAGGGAGCGCTGTCAACAGCGGGTGAGAGGGGCATGGCAATCGCACCTCTGACGAATGGAGCCTCCCGATCGGTGTCGTAGGTTCAATCCATTTCCGCAGGCCGCGATGTTCCGCGAGTACGGTATCTAACACCTGATGGGACGGTTGCATCCAACAGGCCTAACGAAAACGTTCAGTTGCGACTGGTCGCCTGGAGGGAGGTGATGTCAGGCAAAGTCGATTATCGATGGCCCACGCCAGTGAACTTGCCGCGAAGTTCAGGATTTTTGTAGCATTGGGAACACCATTCCAAATGTAATGGCAGCGATAGCAACGAACTGGGGAAGGCTCAGCATTTCCTCGAGCACTGCCATCCCGACCACAGACGTCGTCACTGGAATGCACGGCATGAACAGCGAGGCCTCTCGCGGGCCAAGTTGACGAACCGTATAAGTGTAGAGAACGATCGCAACCGCGCCGGCAAGAATGCCCTGGATCACGAATTGCATCGCGATCTCCGCTACGGACGCAGCTGCAAGACCACTCGGCGCTGCGGTGTACAACAGGGGTAGCGGCAAGCAGGAGAAGAGGACTCCTGCGATCGCCGCCGTTATCGCGTCGACGGACCAGAACCTCACCAGCACCGCATAGAGCGCGAACATGATCCCCGATCCCGCAAAGAGCAGATCGCCGCGCAGGGTGTCGCCTGTCTTGAGGGCTGCGGGGGAAACGAACAGAAGCAGTCCGCCGATGATCGCGACCATGCCGATGATGCGCGCGCGGGAAACCTTGTCCTTGAACACGAGGCGCGAGAGCAAGAACGAGAAGAAGACGATGGACGCGGGAGACAGGGCTGCAGCATGGGCGGCCGGGGCGTGGGTAAGCCCCTGATTGATGATCAGGGTGTAAGGCAATCCCACCAGCAGTGCCAGCAGACCGGCTTTGCGCCAGCCTAACAGCCTCAGCTTTGCCGTGCCGGTCTTCCATAACACCGGCAAGAAGACGAAAAGAGCGCCAGCAAACCGCAAGCCGACGATATCGGCGGCGGTCAGATGTTCGCGCAAGCTGAAGCGGGCGGCCACGAATTGCACGGTGGTAATCGCGACGAATGCTGCCCCTGCTAAAATAGCCATCCGCTTGCTGCCGTCACTGTCTGCGAGGATCGAAATACGCACTCTTGCCTCCATAAGGGCAGGGGACCCGGCCTGGCCATTGGCAGGCGACCGAATGTACCGGGAAACAACGATCACATCGTATTGCTCAAGCGTGCGTGTCTGAATATATTAATTTCGTGATTTTGAAGTGAGTATAACTCGATTATGGATCAAACTGCGTGAAACACGAAGCTGCCGAACTCGACGCAATCGACCGCAACCTGCTGAGGCTGCTGCAGGAAGACGGCCGCCGTACCACGCTCGAACTGGCGAGCCGGGTCGGCTTGTCGCCGACCGGGGCGAGCCAGCGCCTCAAACGTCTGTTCCGGGAGGGATATGTAAAATCCGTCAGGGCGATCCTTGATCCGCAGAAGGTTGGCCGGGGAACAGTGGTGTTCATTCAGGTCCGCCTCGATCACACTGCTCCGCACATTTTCGAGCGGTTCGCCGAGGCAATCTCAAATGCATCGGAAGTTCTGGAATGCCACATGGTCATCGGCGGCTTCGACTATCTCGTCAAAGCGAGAATTGCCGACATGACGATGTTTCAGGACTTTCTGGAGCGGGTGATATTGCCTTTACCCGGTGTAAGGGAGACCCATACCTACGCATCCGTTGCAGATGTAAAGCCTGATGCCCTGTTGCCGATTTGAGGCTTTAACGCAGGACTTCCAACTAGAAACCGGCCAGCATCGAGCAGGGCAAATCGCGCGAGTGCCGATGAACTGCGATCCCAACCCTTCCAATCGGTGCGCTTGTCTGAGCGGCGGTTTATGGACCTCGACACAAGACCGGCAAACTGCACCAAAATGTCCAACCGTTCTTGGCGGGGCCCCACGCAGCGAAAATTAGCGAAGGAGGCGGCCTCTGCTGTAGCGACCTTTGCGCGTCTAAAGACGCGCTGGTAGCTCGCTCCTTCGCTTCCTTTCAGTCTGGGAGAGCCAGCAGGTAATCGCTGGCCTCGGACGCTTTGCTGGCGGCGGTGATGAACGCCTTGCGGTCGCCCTTCAGGATCTTGATCCAGCTGGCAAGATACTTGGCATGATCGGCGCGAGGCTCGGCCGAAACGCCCAGGCGGGCGCAGAGGAACGCTGCGCCCAGTTCGGCAACCAGCTCTTCGGCGGCATAGGCATCATCGCCAAAGCGCTTGCCAAACTCGCGCTTGAGCCGTGGTCCGCTCCAGTGGGTCAGCTCGTGAAGAACGACGCCGTAAAATGCCTCGGTGGCGCTGCTGGTGGACGTGCCGGTGAACAGGTGTTGCGGCGGCAGCACGATTTCGTCGGTGCTGGGCCGGTAGAAGGCGTTTGCGCCTTCGTGGCGGATTTTCGCGCCACTCGCAGTGATGAGGGCATCGGCCGTTTCGATCGGGGACACCTGATTGTGCTCGGGCGCGCGAGCCTTCTCGGGTTGGTAGCCATCGAGCTGAGCGACGTTGAACACCCAGCTGAGGCGGGCACAGGGAATGCGGCGGCCATTCTCGTCTTCGGCGTCGATGTCGCCGACTTCGTCGCCCTGGCGCTCGAGCATTTTGAACCAGATGACCGGGGTGCCTTTTTCGCCCTTGCGGACGCTTGCGCCGTTTTCGGACCACTGCTTGAAGGTCGCCCATTGATTTTCCGCGTAGCCGGCCTCGTTTGCGGCGACCCACAGCATGACGACGTTGGTGCCGCGGTATTCGTGACCTGACACGGCGTTGACCGGCATGGTCAGCGACGGGCCGACCCAGGGACGCTCGCAGGGTCCGCAGGTTTCGAGGGCTTGGAGAATGGTATCGGTGATGATCTGATAGGTGTCGCGCTTGGTGTGCATGGTGTGGCTCCTTTCTGGACCGCCTGAGCGGCGGGAGCTTCCAGCAGCGCAAGGCCATAAGCGGCGCATGCACCCGCAGGGCCGAAACGGACGTGAAGGAGGGGTTGCCCTTGCTTGCACCGCGGCCTGTAGCAGCCTGCTCCCCTACGCCGCGCCGGTCCCTGGAAGAGCCGATTGCCATGCCTCGCGCGATCGCCGGATTATTGCCGGGCTCCGTCGCCTCGTCTGCGGGCTTGCGGATCGCGTGAGGATAACCGGAAGAGGCAAAGCCGGTCGGGTCAGGCCCACGAATGCGCATTGAGGCGACAGTTGCTGCGGATTTCCGCAGGCCCCGCGCGAAATGGCGACCTGGTGGTGGTCGGGCGCATTGTCAGAGCGAAACCCCATGATTGGTTGCGACGCGGCGGGGGAGGGGGCGCGCAAGTGCCGGTAGAGGATGAAGCCGCTGCGGCCGCCGGAGAGTGTTTATGCTCAGGATGGCGACGAGAAAGGCTGCCCGCGGGCGTCCCCGGGCTAATCGCGTGAATAACGGTGGCGTGGGATCAGAACAGCGTGAGCTAGCTCCGCTTGATCGCCTATTGAGATCTGCGCACGACAGTTGATACCGGATCAAGAGCCGGTTGCTTTCCGTTCAACGGGGAGGTGCGCAGGCCAATCCATGCGGTCGCATTCGATGTCGGAAGTTACTCCACAAATTCGACAGAGACGCCTGGTTCGACCATCGCGGCCAATTCCTCTACATCCCAGTTTGCAAGGCGCACGCAACCATGCGAACCGACCTTATCGATAAGGGCAGGCTCCGGTGTCCCGTGGATGCCGTATGTCGGCTTCGAAAGATCGATCCATACGGTGCCAACTGGCCCATTTGGCCCACTGGGTATTGTCAGAATTTTTCTGTTGTCGCCCTGCTTGAAGTTGATCTTGGGGTTGTAGACATAGGTAGGCATTCGCGCCACGCCCTTGACTTTGTGCTTACCCGACGGTGCAGGTGTCTCGGAACTGCCGATGGTTGCTGGATAGACTGCCAATAGGGTGCCGTCTTCGCCATAGGCATAGAGATGTGCCGTCCGTCTGTTGGCCTCGATCCGTTTGACCTTCCCGGCCTTGGGCGGGCCTGGCATCGTTACCGATATCGTTTCTCCGGCGGCAAAGGACGCTTGCGGGTTGAGCGTCGTGATCAAGTCGATGTCCATATGAAAGCGCTCGGACAACTTCTCCGCCACGCTCGTATAACCGAGGTGATCCATCCGGGCTTTTTCACCATAGTCCGCCGGGATCGATTGAACCAGGCCGGTCGTATCTGCCGCGGTGATCTTGTAGCTCTGAACGACCGGGGCATTGTTGTTGAGACGAGTGATAACTTCCGGATCGAGCTTGCCATCGGAGGGTAGCCCATTCATCGCCTCGAAGCCTGCGATCGCTTTGCTGACATTCTCGCCGAAATACCCGTCGATCACGCCTGGGGAGGCGCCGGCACGGTCCAAAAGCACCTGAAGTTGCACAATGGCAGGATCCGGATTGTCCGGACGCGTCGATGACGTTTCGGCTGTTGGAATAGAATAGAGCGACGCCGTATTGATTGTCTCTGGCAAAAGTTCGAAACTCATGGCGGGGCCGCAGATCAGTGTTGATATCGTAAGTGCTGTAACAAATTCGTTTCTGTTCATGGCCTTCCAACGAGCGTCCACATGTATTGTTCCAAATCGACGCCCCGGCCGGGAAGATAACGATCGGAAGTCTTGGACATGCGAGTGATCTGCAGATTGGTGATGGGTGTGCCGGTGATGCCGTGGAAGGCTCTGGATGCGGTACAAACATGATCTCGGCACCCTATATGGGATCTGACATGCCCGGTTGGGGACGCTCATTGCGGCTGTTGAAACACCGCGCATACGTTTAGGCGGGAGCCATGGGGTTGCAGAAAAACAGCCTAGCGTCGTCAAACCGGAATTCTTGCATCGGAGGTGTATATGACGAAAGCGAGATACGAGGTTGTCCCCCATGACGGTGGTTGGGCGTACAAGTCGGGCGATGTCTTCTCGGAAACTTTCCCCTCTCATGACGATGCTCTTGAAGCCGCGCGCATAGCCGCTCAAGAACACCAAAGCGCGGGGAAAGACGCGGAAATCGAGTATCAAGACCGAACCGGGCATTGGCACCAGGAACACGCTGACGGCGAAGATCGGCCCGACACCGAAGTCGTCGATGACGGCAACCATCCAACGGGGCACGAAACCTCATAGCTGGTGGAACCAGCGGCATAAATATTTAGCGCGCCCATCGAAGCTATGCGGATAGCCGGCTAAGAACTTGAGTACACTGGACATCTGCTTCATAGAGGTGTGTTCCCAACGCACTATGCCGGCGGCAGCGCTATTCCTGACGCGTCAGGATGAAGAAATAGGGCCGAGGGTCACGGTGGGCCGACATCATTCCAAACAACTGATCGTCGCCCATCCGTCGAAATCGGTCCGTGATTGGCTGCCGGTCATAGACCATGGCTGCTGAACGTATTCCTTCGAAGTCCTGCATCTCGAGGGTAGCGGTTGGCCCACACGCCCGCAGGGGGCGTTGCAGGAATCGAAAACAATGACGAGCCAAGCGGGTGCGCCCGATTGACCCCAGGCGCAATGTCAATCCCAGCGGGATATAGGCCGGATCGAGCGCGACCAGTCGATTGGGACCGAACTGAAACAAAAGTGCATCGGCGCGAAGGTTCGGATGAAAGCGCTTGCCAAACCAGCCGAGGTTTTCAAGAACCCCATCCAAGGGATGGCCTGTTGGCAATCCAGAGCCGCGCCACAGGCCAGCGAGTTCGCGCCTATAGGCGGGTGGGAGTTCGCGAAAGCGTTCGAGGGCTTCCACGGTGGTAATCGGCGAGAGATCAATCATAGCATTTTGTTGGCAGAGACATTCTATCACAGGATACACGAGTGCGTGGTTTCATGGTCACAGGTTACCTTCTGTCGGGTGGTAGCCGTGAACCATAAAAGATGACCTCCAAGAAGGGTCGCTCATCTTGCACACGATCCGGAGGGATTAAGTTCTGGATCGTTTTTGCGCGTGCACTACTGAAAGCGCGGCACATCAAAATTGTTCCCGTCCCTAACCGGCGCGCGTGGTTCTCTGCCTTAACGGCCGGCGCGTGCTTTCGATGATACCAGCGCGCCGAAGGATAACCAACAGGCGCCAAAGGCGTACCTCCATGGTCCAGGCGTCGATCCTCTGCTCCCTCAACGACTACGCTCCCCCCACCAGGGCCTCTCCCACGCAGGCTGACGCAGCGCTCGTTGTGCTAAAGCCACCCAGCCTTGCGGAAGCGCAAGAAGAGCACCACACAGAGAAAGACGATCGCCCCGAGAACCACGTAGTAGCCATAGAGCGTGTCGAGTTCGGGCATGTGTTTGAAGTTCATGCCGTAAATGCCCGCAATAGCGGTAGGCACCGCAAGGATCGCAGCCCATGCAGCCAGCTGTCGCGTGATCGTTCCTTGTCTCTGTTGTTCGAGCAGGTTACTGGCTTCAAACACAGATGTGATGACCTCGCGCAAACCCGCAACCATGCCTTCGACGCGTCTGATATGATCCAGCACGTCGCGGAAATATGGTCTGGCGTTATCGTCGACGCACGGAAGTTCCAGATGAACCAGTTTGCTGGCGACTTCCGACATGGGACCGAGAATGCGTTGGAACAGGATGACCTGCCGCCGCAGCCGGAAAATTCGCCTGATTTCATCCCGCTCTAGAAAGGCTACAAGCATGTGTTTTTCCATGCCGAGAACCTTGTCCTCGATCGTTTGAACGATCGGCAGGTAGCCGTCGACAATGAAATCGATGACCGCATGAAGGACATAGTCGGTCCCTCGCGCCAGCAATTGCGGCGATGCCTCGAGCTGTGCTCTCAACTCTGTGTGACTGCGTGCCGAGCCCTGCCGGACTGTGATGATGTGGTGTCTGCCGACAAAGATCGCCGTCTCACCGTAGACGATCTTGTCCTTCTCCAGATGGGCAGTCTTGGCAATTACGAACAGTTGCTCGCCGTAGACCTCCACCTTGGCGATCTGATTTCCATTGAGCGCATCTTCAACGGCAAGTGGGTGAAGCCCGAATGCCGCGGCAACTGCCGTCATTTCCTCCGGCGTCGGGTCGTGAAGCCCTATCCAGGCGAATTCGCTTTCATCCATTACCCGCGCTTGTCCGGAAAGCTCGAGCGTATCCGCACGCTTTCCGTTGCGATACAAATACGACGCGACGACACTCATCAGTTCGATCCATATTGCGGGGGCTGGAAAAGGGCCCGTTGAGATTGGTGCCTGGGACAGGTAACGGTGCGACAAGAGCGGCGTGCCGGTCGGTTATTGGCAACAAAGCAACGAGATCCGACCTGCTTCCAACGCATCGGCATACCCACCGACTGCAGTAAGAGCAACTGCCTTCGTGCACAACCGACCGCGGTCGGCACGGCCAACTATCCGCCGTCCGCACCGAATCGGCTGACTACACGGCCAAACGCTGCTCACCCATAGCGACATGGTGAGCCTCCGTTGCAGTAGAGTCTGTAGCCGGCAAAAGACAAGTTTCTGTGCTTTCGCCGACTGGATATGCGCTCGACCTTCAGTGAAGTCCGTCAGAGCACACCAGCGGGCCGAGCCCTGCCATCATCACCAGGCGCGCGTCGAGCGAGGCATGAAGCGCGCGATACATGTCCTCGATCGCCTCGAAATCCTTGATCGCCTCGAGATCCGCGTTGCCGTCTTCCATTTCGTCGCCGACGGTTTGCGCCTTGACGCAAAGTTCCCCAACCCGTGACCACAGGTGAAGCGCTTCTGCCTTGGCAAGCTGCTCGCGTGACAGGGCCTGCAGTACAACTCTCTCGACCGCCATGGCGATCTCTGCCTGCTCAAGGATTACGGCGCGCCAATCGGGCATTCAGACATCCTGTTCGGTTCCGACGTCATAGCTCGCCATGCTGATCTTAAGGGGCGCCCTCACACAATTAACTTTGACATACTGGTGACAAGTACTGGCGCGAAACGCGTCGTGTGACGAAAACGTAATTTTGCTCACTGTCGCTGTTGTTCTATTGGTGTGCAGGGGGCGTCTTTGTTGCGAACTTTGGGAACGGCCAGGCGATGAGAAGACGTACCATCATTCTTGGAGCAGGAGCCCTTCTGGCAGGAGCAAACGTTGCTCTGCTGGCCGGCAGGAGCGGCGGCGGCGATGCGGTGTCGCGTGACAGCATCGACTGGACCGCCTCGGGGCTGCGAGCCGGCGGGACGGCTGGAGTACCCGCTGACTTGCCCGATCCGGTGTTTCGCGAACAGCCCCAATGCGTCACCACCCTCGCGCAGACCCTCGGTCCCTGCCATACCAATGACGTTCCCATCCGACGCGACGTGACGGAAGGCGTCAACGGACTGCCCACCCGCATCAGCTAGCGCCTTTTGCGGTCCGAGGATTGCAACCCGATAAAAGGTGCAGACGTCGAGATTTGGCATGCCGATACGCGCGGCGTTTATTCCGGGCGCGCGGCAGGGATGTGCAACGCGGACGATCAAGACGCCAGCAGCCTCGCGTTTTTGCGGGGCAGGCAGATCAGCGACGCCGAGGGCCGTGTGAATTTTCTCAGCATTTATCCTGGCTGGTACAGTGGCCGTACCGTCCATGTCCATCTGCGTATCGTGATTGAGGGCATGGAGTTGCTGGTCACGCAACTCCTGTTCGACGAACCGCTCAGCGATATCGTCTATCAAGGCCACCCCGATTATGCAGCGCGCCCGCAGCGCGATACGATGAACGGCAGCGACAGCGTTTTTTCTGCGGCGGAGGCGTCGGAATTCATCTTCGACGTCGAACGGCTCGAAATCGGCATTCTGCAAGCAAGCTACACTATCGGTGTCGCAGGCGCATAGATTCGCTTTGCGGGCCGGGCCAATCGCCGCGAACCCCGAAGGTCTGTGTTTCCCTCAGGTCAGGCGAGCCGGCCGACATCCTTCAAGATTGCGTAGAGTTCGGCCGCCGCTTCATTTTCGTCACCTGCATCGAGCCAGATCGGACCGATGGCAAGCTCAATGTCTTCCGCATACCTTTCGCCCATGATCAAGCTGACGGTATGGAGGCCTGCAGCCTCGGATATCGTAGGATTGACGGCGATATGAAAGAAGCCGTTTTGGGTATCTCCCGGCATTTCATAGACACGGGCCAGGAAGCCTTGAAAATCCGCCACGTCGTTGCGTTGCTCAAGCGCCGTGAGCAACGAAGGATGCAGAATCTCGACAGCGATTGATTGTGGCTCCAGCCAACGAGTACCAAGTTCACCAGCGGCCTCGACCTCACCTTGGACCCCGGATTCACTGAACATACGGTTTCTCCTCTCGACGAAGGTTATGGCAGAGTACGAACGCATCAGCGCGCATGGGAGCGCTTGCAGACCGACAACACGCCGTGCGCGCCGCTCAGGTATCGCGTCAACTGGCGTGCTGTCGATCTCCCATCGATGTGGCTATGCCGAATTGCTGCGCTTCCAGTTTATCGGCATGAGCTGCCAGATCGGCGCTCAAGGCTCTCGCTTGCGCCGCTGTCAGGCCGAACTGAAGCGCGCTGACGTGGTGCGATGCCGGTTCGTCCGAGAACTCAATCCGCAAGCCGATATCGGCATTTTCGCCTAGCAGTGCTGCACTTTTCCAAGCCAGGACTGCAGATATCCTGACACA
This sequence comes from Ensifer sp. Root31, assembly GCF_001424825.1. Taxonomy (NCBI): domain Bacteria; kingdom Pseudomonadati; phylum Pseudomonadota; class Alphaproteobacteria; order Hyphomicrobiales; family Rhizobiaceae; genus Ensifer; species Ensifer sp. Root31. Next base: position 17,699 of record NZ_LMCO01000017.1, read on the forward strand.
TCCATCGCCATCTCTGTTCCAACCGTCCCAAGCCATAGAAGCCCCCACGTTGTGATTGCGTAATTAAAGCAAACCAAAGACAAGTTGTCGATATAAGCACATATCGGTCTCGTAAGCGAACGATCGGCCCACTTGCAAATCGGGCCGGGCCGCCAGTGGCGCCACCCGAAGGGGGCGGATTGGACCGATTCGAGCCGAGAGCTGGAACCCTGACGGTCTACAGGTTCTGAGATAAAAATTCCCACGTAGCAACCGTCTCAGCACCGGACCAATAGCAGCCGTGGACGGCGCACATCCTTTCTATGGGTTCGAGGCGCCGCGCGCTACGCGAACCAAGCATCCTTCACATCAGGTGGTGGGGAGCTGGCGCGGCTATTACGACAAATGGTGGTGATTGCCGGCGGAGATGGTGGAGTCGGGAGTCAAGCCTCGCTCGGCTTGCACCTCAAGCGTTTGTCCAACGGACTTGGCCTCTCGCCCAATTGTGCCTGACGGCAGTGGGCGTCATGGCGGCCGCCGCTTGGTTCCTCCAGTCATGAAGAAGCGGCTGCCCTCGGTCGAGCATGTTGAGACGCTGTCCCTGGTGGCGATGCGCCGTCTCGTCGGTGGCCTTGTCGAGGAACTGCACGCGCTCAAGACAGAGGTCGCAACACTGCGATCCGAGAACGCAGCCTTGCGGGAAGACAATGCCCAACTTCGGCTCGACAATTCACGTCTTAAGGCTGAGAACCAACAGCTGCGCGACGAGATTGCGCGCTTGAAGAAACTGCCGCCGCGTCCGCCGTTTCGACCGTCCGGCATGGAGAAGGCGACAGAACCCGGTAACGGTGATCGTGCGGCTGGTAAATCGCCACGCGGCCCCAAGCGTGACCGGAACCGGATCACCCGCACCGTGACACTGGGGGCCGATGCGCCTGAAGGTTCTCGGTTCAAAGGCTACAAGAGCTTCTTCGTGCGCGATCTGGTGCTGGCGGCAGAACTTGTGAACTACCGCCGCGAGCGCTGGCTGACGCCTGAAGGCGTCGTCGCGCCGTTGCCGGAAGGGGTCTCCAGCGGCTTTGGCCGGAACCTGCGCCGCGCCTGTCTGGCGCTGCATGCCCAGGGGCAGGTCACGACGCCGCGCCTGACCGCGATCCTCAACAGCATCGGCGTCGAGATCTCCAAGCGGCGGGTTGTCCGGCTGCTCACCACCAACCTCGATCCGTTCGTCGAGGAAGACAGTGCGGTTCTTCATGCCGGGCTGGTGTCGGCGCCGTTCATCACGGTCGACGATACCGGTGCATGGCACAATCGGCGCAATGCCTCCACCACCCAGATTGGCGGCGAGCGTTTTTCCACCTTTCGCACCAGCTTCTCCAAATCGCGGCTTAATTTCCTGTCCGTCCTGCGGTCGGGCCATCAGGATTATGTTCTCAATGACGAGGCGATGAACTGGTTGAAGGCGCAGGGCGTCGAGCACGCGATCATGGCCAGGCTCAAGACCAATCCCCCTGCAGTATTCACCGATCAGGTTGCGTTCCTCGAGCATTTGGCCAGCAAGGGCATCGATATCCTCGACCGACAGCTTCTGCGTCCTGTCGCGGAGGCGGCGATCTGGGGCGCCATCCGCCATCACGGCCTGCTCGGCAGCACGGTGATCGTTTCGGACGATGCGGGTCAGTTCCGTGTCGCCAACCACGCCTTGTGCTGGATTCATGCGGAACGCCTGCTGCAGAAACTGATGCCGGCGACAGCGAAACAAGAACGGCTGGTCACGACGATCCGTGACCTCGTCTGGCGCTTTTACAAGGCGCTGAAGGTCTGGAAACAACAACCTTCCCCGCAGTTGATCACCGGGTTTCGGCGCAGGTTCGACAAAATATTCGCGCGACGTACCGGCTATACCGAGCTCGACAAGTTGCTCTTGCGTCTCCACCGACGAAAGGCTGAACTGCTCAAAGTTCTCGAGCACCCATATATTCCACTGCACACCAACGCGTCGGAGAACGATATTCGTTCCTTCGTCACCAGGCGCAAGATCTCCGGCGGCACCATAAGTGCCGACGGTCGCATTGCCCGCGACGTCATGCTCGGACTGATGAAGACCTGCCAAAAGCTCGGCATCTCCTTCTATCATTTCCTGGGGGATCGCCTCGGGTTGGGAAGCGCTGGACGGCCAATTCCACCTTTGTCGCAACTCGTCATGATGGCGAATTAAAGTCAGGCCTTTCTCGAAAACGGCACCAGCTTGCCGCTCTGCTCCTCGTCAGGCCGCTTTTCCTTTCGCAGCAACTGCGGTGAGACATTCCATTGGCGGGCGTTGTCGCCGTGCACCGTCACCGTTTTGCGGTTGCGACGGATGACGATTCCGGCCTGCGTCTGGCCGTTATTGTCTTCAAACACCACGCGCTCGCCGATCGCCAGTTCAAGCAAGGCATGCGTCGTCTTCTGCTGATGCAGAAAGTGGAGCCGATCGACAACCGCGTCGTGCAATTCGATCAGCTCTGCTTCATTCAATGCGTCAAGGTCGATCCCGTGCATCCTGGGCCTCCATCCAGAGCGATCGTCACTCCGAAATTCGACCAATGCAACGCGGATCAACAGCTACCCACAACATCATCAACCAACTGAGTTTCGGCGCCGCCACCCTTTCTGCCCCACGTACCCGTTCTTGTCGCATCCCTAGTCGAAATCTGTGATTGTTAACTAATTGAATATGCTGCAGAGTTCTGGCAATCAGAAGCCAATCGGTCATTCCCTTCCGTCACTCTTGGCGTTGCAAGCGTTGCGCTCGGTCGGATAGGATCGACTGCTGGGGGTGATTTATCATGCCATTCGCGCCGCTTGGGGCGCGCCAGTATAGGCATTCTAGCCTCCGTCAACTGTATGTCAAAGGCATTACCGTGTGAGTCAACTTGATATGATACCAACTTCAACACTGAATCCGGGTAATGTAGAATCGTAATGTCGCAAGTTTTGGCCGGCGTCCTGAGCGTTACCCGACGACCGAGGTTGAACCGGCGATCGCCCGATGCACGATCGACGAGAAGAATATCGCTCGAAGCAGGATCGGCAATTGGTGCCGAACTGGGCCGCTTCGCGAGCATGGTCCGCAATTACAAAATCTGGAAGCTGAAAGATTTGGTAGACGACGCCCGTACACAGCCCCCTTCAACGGCAATCGACGGGGTCCCAGCCATGGCAATCATTCCAACTTGCTGCGTGTGTCGGCGCTCAGGTTGCCATGCGAAGTAGCCCGGCCTGTACGGCCTTATCCAATCCAGTTAGCCTGGCAAGAAATTCCCATCGCGTACCGCAAGTGCGTTGCGATGCCGGCATGCGCATCACGCCGATCGTATAGAATGGCACGTCTTCACGAAAGCGACGATTGGAAGACCGAAGCCAACAATACGCATTCAGTACAGTCGACCCGGGAGGCGATATCCCCGCCAATGCTCCAATTGGCAACGCTTAATGAATCGATCGCTCGGTAGAGTCGCGCTCATCCCATCTTGTCCCGAACAGCAGGCTCGCATTGAAATATGTCCCATCGCGGGCACTTTTTATGCCGGCCGCATACCAGCCTTACCGCGATAGGGCTTCAAACTCCGGTGGCTCGCCCGGGTCCCATGGCGCCAACCGATGTAGCGCGGCAACACGCTATGACCTCAGAAGGCAACGACAAATACCGCTCCAGATGCAGAAGCTAACGCGATCCACCGCGGTGCCCATGGGCACATTGTCACTCACTGGGTGGACGCGAGTAATTGCTCCCACCCTGCGTCAACAGCAGCGACGAACATATGCCCAACTATCCCCGCAGCCGATTGGCGGCTCTATCAGCAGCGTCGCGATCGCCACCATGCTGCTTGATGATACGCCGGGCGTCACTCTCCTTGATCCCGTGCTTTTTTGCGAAATAGCCGACTTCATATTTCTGGCTACCTGCCGCGAGTCGGCGAGGGCTGGTTGTCTTCGTCTTGTCATCTTGCATCTAGGATCTCCTTCCTAACGATCAACGCAGACGAGAATCCCAGGTTCCATATCTTCCAAATTGCCCACACGGGGTGATAGCCGCTGGGCCGCCGTAACGGACACTTGGTGAAACGGAAGGCGCCATGTTGTCTGCAGACAACGTCGCCACCTTGCCAACACCTGCAGTCCAGAAGAGGGCGCATCTAGGGAGAGATCACCCGTTTTGAGCTCCGACCAGGCCGGCACAACGGAAAATAAGCCAGAATGCGTTTCCCGGCTTCCGGCAGTCTTAAGCCCGGTTGTTGTCAGCAGACAACAACGGGAGCGGGCCGTCGACCCAACGCAGCCAGCGCGACGCGACGATGCAGTCCAATCCAATCTCAAATGTCGTTGGCACTGAAGCAAGGCAGCACGACGCGCACAAACACTTCGCCTTGGCATTCGTCCACCGGGAAACTGCATGCGTTGCCGAAACAGCGCCGCGGTTTGACGCCGCTGCCTACTTAGGGATGTGCCTACGCGGCTGGCGGCGGCTATGACGAGCGGGGCTCATGCATCGTCCCATGTTGTCTGCAGACAACAACGCATGTACTGGGGCAGGTCAAATCCCCTGAATACCACCTATGCGTGCTATCTTGCTGCACAGTCAACCGACATCGTTGTCTGCAGACAACAAATCAAACCTCACCGGGCTCGCTTAAGTCGGCTGACTGCCGCCCCGAGGCCGTGCCGGCCTCTGATGCTTCCACAGAGGTAGCGAAATTTACAGACGAAGATGCGCGCGGCGGTAAGGGTACGAAGGAACCTGTCAGAACACTTAATTTCAAGCACCCTCTTCCCTTCTCCGCCCGATCCATTAGTTTTGATGGCGCAACAAACGCCATGCGAACCCCTGGTTCCAAGGCTCACGAAGGGGAATGTTATGGCGACTGGTACCGTGAAGTGGTTTAATTCGACGAAGGGCTATGGCTTCATCCAGCCCGACGATGGCGGCACGGACGTCTTCGTCCATGCGTCTGCCGTCGAGCGGGCAGGCATGCGTGGTCTGAACGACGGCCAAAAGATCAGCTACGATCTCGTCGAGGACCGCAAATCAGGCAAGACATCGGCTGACAACCTGCGGGCCTGACACGGCTCCCGTAACTTTACCATTGGCCGGCTGCGCCGGCCAATGGTAGGCGACGTAATGAACTCCAGATCTGCCTACGACATCAAGGCACAAGTTCGTTGTCAGCAACGCAAATCAACCGCATTTTCGTTACAGAACCATGTCACCCTTGAGGCAACTCAGCGGCGTCCATTGCGCCCACATAGATTGGCAAAAATCGGGTTCAAGGGCACCTAGGCGACAAAGAATGCAGCCACCGCCGACCAGAAGCTTTGCGGACGCTCCGAGAGTAAGCTTCGGACCTGGCGAGCCGCTGCAGCCGCACTCACCGTCCTGCCGAAGTGGCAGTAGCAGACGATGTCATGCAGTTCCTCGTCACTGATCTCAAAGAACCGTTTCGCCTCGCCGTAGGTGTCGTTGTCCAAGCCGGCCGCATGCAGCACTGGATCGCGGAAGGCAACCGTTATCGGCGAGTAGTCGCTACGCAGTGCATTTCGTTCGTCGCTAAACTGGAACTCGGTCTCATGAAGCGTGTCGAGGTGCCTGTGCCGAATTTGCTCTAGCAACTCGGCCCAACGTTCCAGTCGCTGTCGGCGTGTCATCCCGCGCGCGCCGAAAATTGGCTCTATCTGCGCGATGGTCTGCAACTGCTCCAAGGTGTGATGCTTCATTGTCGCCTCCAATCAAACGACGTTGCGAGAGCCAGCCCAGCACCAGCCTGTTCCTAGTCGTTGGCGCTGTCCAATCACGATGCTGGTGACAGGCAATATCGTAGCTGGAATGGAGCTTTGGTGCGTAAATTCGCTCGTTTTTGAACTCGTCTTTCAAAACAACGATTGAGGCATCATGATCTGGGCGAAACGACGAAACGTGCGGGATCATGGCGCAATTGGAGGTTTGGAGATGGTGAACCGCCTTTGGGCTTGGTCGGACACGGTCCGCACTCCCGACGAAACACCCGGCGAATTGCTCGCGAACTGCCACACCCGTTGTATCGGTTCTCCCAAACCGGCAACCCATCGCCCCCTGATTGTCCAGTAGGTAACCCCTGCGCCGGGTTCCGGCCGATCGGTATTGAATGAAACTGACGGGCCCGCCGGGCAACGGGTCTTCATCTTTCATCAATTGTGCCAAGCATGGTACCCTTGAAATCTTCAACTTGGGCATCAACCGTTTCGACATACGGCGCAATTTTTCGGACTACGTCTACGCGCTTTTGGGCGCTTGCTTAATCCATCCTTGGAAAGGCAAAGCCACCGCACTCTTTCGCGCGACATACCTGTAGCGAAAATCCGGCCACCAGATCGATGCGGCGCATGGGTTGATTTTCCCTCGACAGCTGTGAGCATCAGCGCCACGGAATTTGCTCAACTGCGGACATACGCACCAAAGGGTCACGACATAGGCACATGCAGTGCAAATCGGATGCTGGCGACAGGATCGCCAAAACGGCTTGGATCCTTGTATGGACAGGCAGTTTCCTATTCACGCGATGCGCCTCTGCTCACAGCTTCTTGAGCCGCAGCATTGCAGTCACTTCGTGCGGTGCGAGCACTCCATCTTTCCGCACCATTCCCGCCGAGAACTTCGTAACTGCCTCCGCGCCCATCAGCCCCTCCTAATGTGTGGAAGAGAGACTAGTTTTAGGTATCGCTACCGGACCAGGTTTGCATGTCGCCCGACAACGAAAACAGCCGGGCGATGCGCGGGTTGAAAATGGCAGCCCCGCGCCTTGCTGCCGAATTTTCTGACCCAAACGCAAGGCCGCCAAGTGGAATCTCAAAGGATTTCCAATCCGAAATCAGCGCGCCTCGCCATACCCACAATCAGACCCCTTCTGCATTAGAGTTTGCGTGGCGGAAGTAAACTGAACTTTCCATTCTGTTACGCCGTACATTGAAAGCAAGTTCATGTAGTTAGCACGCGCCAAATTGCGTCCGGACGCTCTTGCCTGGTAGGACATGGGGCAGAAACGGTGACGGCGCCGGATTTCCCATTGCCGGAGGATCTTGTGGGTTGTTGGTGCTGCGCGATTGCGTTGGCCCCATGTTCCAGGCAATCATCTTCATGAATGGAGCCAGCATGCAGAAGTTCGACCTTGATACCTTGAGCGAAGTAGAGCTGATCGAATTGCACGATGCGGTCGTCGACCGGCTGCACTTTCTGCATGAGCAGAAGAAAGACGACGCATGCCTTGCTTGAACTGGCGATCGGCGAGCGCGTGATATTCGAAGACAGTAACGGCCAGACGCAGGCTGGAATCGTCATCCGTCGCAACCGCAAAACGGTGACTGTGCACGGCGACAACGCCCGCCAATGGAACGTCTCACCGCAGTTGCTGCGAAAGGAAAGGCGACCTGACGAACGGCAAAGCAGCAAGCTGGTGCCGTTTTCGGGAAAGGTCTGACTTTAACACGCCATCGTCACGAGTTAGGGAAAGGCTGGAATTGGCCGCCCTGAGCTTCCCAACCCGAGGCGAGCCCGAGCAAATACTACTCATTGCCTAGGGTCGTTGTGCGCAATTTTTAGTGTCAGGGCTGGTGAACACGCCCCCGCTTTTCCCCGGCAAGTGAAACCTAAAGCGGTTGTTCAAAAGGCTCACGCTACGACAATCAAGATTTCCGCGACGGATTTGCAGCGCGAATGACCCGGCTCGACGGTCGAGCCTTTGAGTGATTGGCAGGATGTCCTTGGAAATGAGATCGTCGCTCTTCAACTGGCACTCGTTCGAGTGGTCGGTGATAGCGCGAGCGATGTCGCCATTTTCCGCACGCAGTCACGCAACCGTGACTGTCAACGGAACCTCTCGTCGAGGCTACTGCGCGCCGGTAAACAAGCAGTTGTTAATACACGGTCGAGCGTTGGTCGATCCGCTAGACTGTTCGAACACCAATGGCAGCCCGAAAAACAGATGCGGCTCAAATGCCGGTCGTGGTCAATCTCCTGCGACGGTGCCTCGGCCCTGGCCAATCATCACAGGCCTTTGGCGAAAAGACACTTGCCTCTCGCCTTCGTCATATTTCCCGCCGCTTGTGTTTGCTGCCGTCATAACCAAGGACGGTTTCGGACGTGGGCAACTGTAAAAGCGGCGGTGAGCGCCGGAGTTGTTTCGACCCCACGAGCAGTTTGCCCCGAGGGAAACGGGGCAAGGTGGAAGTCCTTCACATATCGCACGCCGATCTCGAGATGCTCGTGCGATTATGCGGAGCCCAACAGTTGGTCGCAGTGCTGGCAGTTCAATGTTTGGCTCTCGCAACAGTCGCTTCCAATCATACTGAACCCCGCGCATCGATGCCATTTTTCCGGTCTCGTGCTTAAGCACCGATCGCGCTGAACAGTGAAGGTCGAAAGATCTCAATTGCGAAGGCAACAAATACGGACCATGACAAGGCGTGCGATCGAGCCACTTGTCGGGAGTCGCCGGCATCGGATCATTTTTCCTTAGGTCTGTTCCGGTAAATGAAAACCGCTTGCGCACGCCGATCCCGTGTGAATCACTTGACTGACGGGTCTCAAGCACCTTCAGCCTGAAGACCGCATTCTCCAAGCAGCGGGCCCAGATTTCGAAATCTGCGTTTGAACGACCAGGGTGCGGGGTTCTTTGTCAGCATATTTCAGCGCCACCTGTTTGAAAGCGCCCGAATTAGCTACGAACAAGCGCGAACAATCTAGATATCCGGGCCACATGCTACCTGCGGTCTCAGGCGAGACACCGGTCATGGTGCTAAAATGTCGGCCGCAGGTTCTCAGAACCTGTCCCTCAGCTCCGCCCGTTTCCCGGGAACCACCTGCACCCTTTCCCCGTTCCGGACGTGCAAATGGAGTTCGCTATGTTGGGTGAAAGAAACTACCTAAAGCCAGAACGTCACACCTCCGGCGGCCTGCCCGTTGGTATCTTACTCATCTCGGTCCTCGCACTTTCGGCCTATCTCCTTGTCGGAAGCTCGTTTGTTGGCAACAAGCCGTCAACCCCGACTGTCTACCTCCCGGTGGTGTCGCAGCAATCGCGCTAACTGCATCCCCTACCAAGACTAAAGAGGAGAAGGGGAGGGCGACTGCTGTGGTGACGCCGACAGCCGAGACCAGACCTCCGCAAACGGCGACCTGCATGTCAAACCTTTCGAAGTCATGGCCGGACCCGGGTGTGGCAAACACTACCTGACCGATGGCAATCGCTGTCTCCGGCTAGGTGCAGTTCACGTGGGGAAGCGTCAAGCCGAGAGCAGTTTGCCCAACCGCAGCCCGGCTCACGACGCAGAAGCCAGATTGGATGTCGGCGCCCCACGAAGCAGTGCCATCAGCATCGGCCCGAGCGAGAACTCCCCGCGCCGCGCCCGGTTTGTCAGATCTCTGAGATAACCGCCGGGCGAATTGATGTGTCCGGACCGCTCGTACATGCAAGCCACCACGGACGCAGCCGTCGCCGGCCCCATCACCTCGCACGCTTCCTCATAGGCCGACGGGCTGACCGCAAGCATCGAGCGGACGGTCACCGCGGCCATCATCAGATCACGCCAACTCGAAACCACGCCGTCCGGGCCGAAAGGTTTGATCTCGGGGCAGGCCCGCAAAACCATCTCCAACGGGAATGGCTGTACGCCCTTCGGCTTTGCTCCGCTTTCCGCCCTCGGCTTTTCGTCCTGCTCTTTTTCAGAGCGTGGTTCAAGTTCATTGAAGGATTCGGGTTTTGAATTCTGTATGTGCTGCTCAGATAGACCATCATTGCTAGCCATATTTTCGGAAATCGCGTTATCATCCAGCATGTTGACGACTTCTTCGTGCAAAAGCGTCATCTCGTCAGCAATGGCCCGCAAATCCTTGAGGCTCGGTCGGCGTGGAATTCGTGCGATAAGCGCGACAAACATGTCTTCGGCGTGCCCCCAATCGCCGGATGCCCCCTCCTCGATCGCGGCAGTAATCAGCTTGCGAATATCCCGGCGGCACAATGAGACACGCTCCTTGGCGATCAGGAACCGCCGGCGTTCTGCCGCAACTTCCTGGGCCAGGCCTGCCAGTTCTTCCGAGCGGGCCAAAAGCGGGGCGAGATCAAAGCCGTAGGCCTCCTCTATGCCGCCTTCGCCGTCCTTGCGTGCATATCTCTTGCCATTGGGGCTGTCCTTGCGCGAAATCAGGCCCGCCTCCACCAATGCAGCAAGGCAGCGGCGTAGCGTGCTGCCGGCGATGCCATTGGCGCGGTGGGTCAGCTGGGCGTTCGACGGGAACACGACGAGGTCATTGCCCTCAGCCAATTCGCCCTGCGGATAGAATGACAGAAGTGCGTTCAGCACAGCCAGAGCGCGGTCCTGGACGCCAAGAAGGGTCCGTGCCTCGCATACGTCGCGAAGCACCTTCCACTTGTCGACGGTTTTTCCGGCTTTGATGCCGGACGATCTGATTTGTCCCTTCACCAGGGCAAGCGACATCGGCCGCCGCCCGAATGGCGTCGTTACGGATAACCTGTCCATTTCAGCCTTACCTTTTTTCAGGCAAAGGAACGCCGGTCACCGAAACGGCGCCAAATCTCCGAAGAGAGTCTTGACTGTGAATCCCGGAAGTGCGAATCTCGAAATCGCCAAATGACGAGAAAGGGCCTTCAGAGACGGTGTTTCGGGGGCCTTTTTTCTTTTGCCGTGCTGCTCCTCTATATTTTCAGTCTTCAGGACGGCGCCCTATTCGGCGCTGCTCTGCGTTTTCTCCAGCGCCGCCTCGTAAGCTTCAAACAGCTCGGGCAATTTCGCCGTCAGATAATCTGCAAATCCGTCATGCCGATCGCGCCGGATCGACAGGCGCCATTGCTTGTCGCTCGTGGCCACTTTTCCGATCTCCGCACCCGATCCACTAGTGACAGTCTCAGGTGCAAGCCCAGCGGCTGGCCCTTTTTCGGACTTTGTCGCGGCCGCAAAGGCCAGCATAAAGCGGTCATCCGTTTCCCGTGTCGTAAAGCCGGCTTTGGTTGCAACCGCCAAGGCGCGCTTCAATGCCGGCTCGTTGCCGATCGCATCAACCAGTGACTGCCAGCGGCCTCGACCGATTTTCGGTGCCCGCCCGATGGCGTCCACAAGTTCGCGCGGCAATGCGCGTGCGACAGCGACCAGCTTGGAAACTTCAGCCCGGTCGACAGAAAGTGCCGACTGGATCAGCGCACGGGCAAAGCCGGCATCCTCCAAACGGCAAGCAAATACCGCGCGTTCGATGAAGCTCAGGTCTTCGCGGGCGGAGTTCTCCACACCTTGCGCCACGACTAGATCTTCATCGCTCAGCGAGCGCACATAGGCTTTGACGGGAATGCCGAGCGCACGAGCGGCACGAATGCGCCGATGTCCGTAAGCGCTCTGGTAGCGACCGGATAAAGAAGGATGCTCGCGGAGGAGGACGGGAATTTCCTGTCCTCTTTCCCGGATCGAAGTTATCAGTGCCTCGAAACTGGCTGGGTCCTGCTCGCTGAAGCGATCGGCTAAAGGCGAGGGATCGATCAGGGTGGGGTCGATCTCCACGGCGAGCTGGCCCGACGCGAGCTTTGCGCGAAGAACTTCATACTCCTTCTCGACGTCCGAAAAGGTGTCCTTGAGCGAGCGGACTGCGCCGGAGCTCATACGCGGCAGCGCCGGACGCTTGATGTCACCATCAACGGAGTGCTCGCTCTGGCCGGAAAACATCGAGCGAATGGACTGGGTGCGTTTGCTCAATGGAGGGACCTCCTCGTTACAGGCGAGGCGTTGTCTGTAGACAACATTCCCCGCCCAAGGGGAAAGAGTACTGGCACGGAATGGGAGCAATCACTCATCGCTGCCATACCTTCGAAATCAGGTCGATCACCTCGGTGTTGACCGCGTTGACCGATTCCATGGCTCGGTCATAAACGGACCGCCCGACGGCGCCCTTCGACAATTCGAACAGCGACTGCTTGGTGAGGCCGGCATTGGCAATGGCCGTCGACTTCCATGCCGTAGCCCTGAGGACATCGCTTCCGAAGAGGTCGCGCAACAGTCCGACGATCTCCTGCTCGGGCACGTCGCGCGGATCGTGCCTGGTCACGACGAATTTCATGAAATCGTAGTTCAGATGCGCGCCGGCATCCTCGATCACCGCGATGAGATCGGCTGTCATCAACAGGAACTGGCTCATCGATGCGACATCGACCATCTGCGGGTGGATCGTCACCAGCATGCCGGTTGCCGCATTGAGGGCGCCCATGGTCAAGAAGCCGAGTTGCGGCGGGCAGTCGATGACAACGACGTCATAGTCCGCCTCGACTTCATCGATGGCGGCAGCGACGCGGCGAAAGAACAGATCCTCGGGTCCGGATCGTTTGCCCATTGCACGCGGGGTTTCATGCTCGAACTCCATCAGCTCGAGATTGCCCGGGACGAGGTCTATGCCCTCGAAATAGGTCGATCGGATCACCGAACGCATGTTGACCCGCTCCTCATCGTAGCGGATCGCGCCGTAGAGGGTGGTGTTTTCGGCAATGTCGAATTCCGGCTGGTAACCGAACATGGCAGACAGCGACGCCTGGGGATCGAGGTCGATCGCCAGAACGCGGTAACCCTGCAGCGCCAGCCCCTGTGCGAGGTATAGCGATGACGTCGTCTTGGCTGAGCCGCCCTTGAAGTTGGCGACGCTGATGATCTGGAGCTTGTCACCTACGCGGCGGCGCGGCCAGAACTTCAAGGCTTCCTTCGGGCGTGCTTCGGCAAGATAGGCGCGAAGCTCGTTGATTTGGCGCAGTGTGTAGGAACGGCGACCAGCGGTGCCCAGTTCCGGCATCGGCCCGAGACCGTCCAAGGACAATTGCCTGAGATAACCGTCCGATACACCAACGATCTGCGCGACCTCTCCTGAGGTAAACGACCTCAGGCTCTTCATCGCCTTCGGCGGAAAAGCAATTTCACCAACGGCCCGCAGACGGTCCGAAAGCGCGGTCGCCTGGCGTGTGATACGCTCGGAAGTCGTCTCGTTTTCAACCTGGGGATTCGCGGGCTTCAACATCGGGGTCTCTTCAAAACGGTTTCTTCGCGTCTGACGCATTGTTTCCGTCTGGAAGTAGAGACACGATTCGTTGTCGGTCGACAAGCCGCTTTAGGGATAACAAGAACTTAGCAGTTGCAGCGGAAGCGGCATCCCACTGCTTTCTCCTTGACGCATTCCGTATACTTATCAGCAGCTTGGCGGCACTTTGGCGTCACCTTTCCGCCCAACAATCCCTTGCTTTTGCGGGCCCTTCACGTGGCGTTGTCAACCGTTTCTTGCACTGACTGACACGGCCAACAGGGCAAAACGGCAAAATCGCCGCTCCCGGCAGTCTACTTCCGCAGCCAAATCAATTGATTCGCACCGAGCCGGAAGAGCGTCAGCGGCTGAGTGGGACCGCGTGGTCACCCGATCTTCCACGGCGATGTGTTCTGCCGGGTGGCGGTGAACTCACCTGATCTGGCAGTTGCTTCCGCCTGCCCAATCGGTATCGTTTGAACGCGATTCGTCGCTTGGAGGATCTATGCGTCAGCAGACAAAGCCGTTTATTGTTGAGATAAAGCCGTCCCGCAAGGTGAAGGCCGATAGCCAAAAGACATCGATCTGGGGGAAACTGGATCTGAGTCCCGAACCCGATCTGCAAGCAGAGCCCGTTGGGGCAGAGGAGCTAATCCTCGAGGCTAGTCGGCCCTAGATGATCCAACACGTGTTTGCCGACTGCAGACGGGCCTGAGGTTTGCAAGCCGACTCGCCTTTCCGGGCAAAACAAGTGCGGCCACATGTCGTACTGCAGAGCGACATGGGCGCCAAGCGCACCGGGCAACCACACTGGTCAAGGCGTAGCTCGAGGCTATGTCAGTTCGAGACTTTGACCGACAAAAGCCGAAATCATAAATCGCGCACGACGCAGCTCTCCGGGCATGGCTTTAGCGCACACTTCGCTTCAGTCGATCAGCCGATCGACGTTGGCGACGCATTTCCGAAGAAGAAGACCCTCTGCGACACAGCTAGTTGATTCCTGCGCGGCTGTATCCTAGGGCTGCTTGCCAGCGGCCGTCCGGTTGGCATTAAGCGCGATCAAGGGAGTGTCAGGTGGGAGGAGCCATCGTCGGACACGAATGGCAACCGGTTTCTGCGCTGACCGGTCGCGCCGATTGATCGGCGCCGGCCAAAAATTTTGGCAAAAAAAATGGGCCTGCGGAAAACCGCGGCCCATGAAGTGTGAAGGTCATAAAACCTCCAGAGGGGAACAGCTGCTGCGGCGGCACTGGGAGGAGAAGCCGCCATGTGCATCAGCTGTGAGCGTTATGATCGTTTTTTGATCATTTGGAAAACATTTTTTGTGCAATGCAGCTATGCGTATGCTGCGTTGCTTGTCCGCTCCAGGACAGGCAAACGATTGGTGCGAAGCGATCCCCTGGCTGACCGGCACTTAAAAGCTCCAAGCGTTAAGCAGCGCATTGAACGCGCAGAACCGGTGCAGAGAGCTCAAGGAAGATTGTCAGTTCGGCAATTTCGCATCGCTGGATGGGGCGGGCCATTGGCCTAGAAGGCGAGATTGTGACGTAAAGCACGCTGGCCGCAACGTTGGCTATTCGTTTTCCCCACGAGAGTGATTGACCGCTTCCTGGCTTTTCGCCGCGACACTCGAATACATCCCGGTCGTACGGAACTCGGTGGGACTCGCACCAAAATAGCGTCGAAACACTTTGGCGAAATAGTTCGGGTCTTCGAAGCCGGACATGATCGACACTTCCTTGACCGAGAGATGTGCCGCCTTTGTCAAAAGTTTCGTTGCCCGCTGCAATCGCTTGCGCAGCACGAACTCCGCGGGCGGCATGCCTTCGCTAGCGGCAAACACGCGCGAGAAGTGCGCGCGGCTGAGCCCAGACACTTCGGCAAGCGTCTCGACGGGAAGGGGATGCGCAAGGTTCGCCATGATATGTTGAATGACATGCTGCATTGTCCGGTATTCCTGGCTGAATACGGGATGGGCGCCGAAGACGTCGTCATAGAGTGCCATTGCGGCCTCGTAGGCGATTGCCGATGCGCTGCCCGACGCTTCGCCGCCGCCTGAAATCAGCCGCAAACTGCAGTCTGCCAGATGCTCGATTGTCTCGGGCTTCAGGTTCAGGATTGGGCCGGTTGTCGAAAGAATGGCCTTGTGGATGCGCAGTGCCTCTTCGCCGTTCATCGATATCCAGAAGAACTCCCACCGACCATTCTGCTCGAGCCAGTAGCGATGGTTGTGCGGCACCAGCAAGAGAAGCGTTTCGCCCTCGCGCACACGGTGATTGCGCGCTTCGTAGCGCAGGTTTCCCGCGCCTGAGATCGTATACTGCAGCACGGTAAACGGTGTCTGTCCCCGCTTGCGACCATCCCAATCGTAACTTCCGTCCGTGCGGATCTCATAGCCCGTGCTGGTCGGCATGGTGTGCAGGCTGTGACGCCCGCGCGGTAGCGAGACCGTCTTCATGGCAGGGCCATTCTCGATCAGCCGTTTCAGCATAGAATTACCCATGAAAGCACAATACCTCTCTGGCGACGCCAAACATTATACGCATAATGCCCCACAACAAGGCAAGACGGCCGATTTCAGGCGGCACGTGGGGAGTAAACCGGGAGGGAACCGCGCTTTGGCGCAACCTTGTCGGCGCACCAATTTTACCCAGACCGCCTTTATTCGGTTGAACGAACAGCGACGAGGACAGCATGAGTAACTTCAAGATTGCCATCATCGGCGCCGGCAGCGTTGGTTTCACCAAGAAGCTCTTTACCGATATTCTCTGCGTTCCGGAGTTCCACGATGTCGAGTTCGCGCTCACAGACGTCAGCGCGCACAACCTCGACATGATCAAGTCGATCCTCGACAAGATCGTCGAAGCCAACAACTTGCCGACCAGGGTCACAGCATCCACCGACCGCCGCGAAGCGATCTCAGGCGCGCGCTACATCATCAGCTGCGTGCGGGTCGGCGGGCTCAGTGCCTATGCCGATGATATCCGTATCCCGCTCAAATACGGCGTCGACCAGTGCGTCGGCGATACGATCTGCGCCGGCGGCATACTCTATGGCCAGCGCAACATTCCGGTCATCCTCGATTTCTGCAAGGACATCCGCGAACTGGCCGAGCCGGGCGCGAAGTTCCTCAACTATGCCAACCCGATGGCGATGAACACCTGGGCGGCGATCGAGTACGGTAAGGTCGACACGGTCGGGCTTTGCCACGGCGTCCAGCATGGCGGCGAGCAGATCGCCGAGATCCTCGGCGCCGGGGAGGGCGAACTCGACTTCATCTGCTCCGGCATCAATCACCAGACGTGGTTCGTCGACATCAGGCTGCGCGGTCGCAAGATCGGCAAGGACGAACTTGTCGCCGCCTTCGAGGCTCATCCGGTCTTCTCGAAGCAGGAAAAGCTCAGGATCGACGTGCTGAAGCGCTTCGGGGTCTATTCCACCGAGAGCAACGGCCATCTCTCCGAATACCTTCCCTGGTATCGCAAGCGTCCGGATGAGATCACCCGCTGGATCGACATGTCGGACTGGATCCATGGCGAAACCGGCGGCTACCTCCGCTATTCGACGGAAACCCGCAACTGGTTCGAAACCGAGTTCCCGCAGTTCCTGGAGGATGCCCGGCGTCCGATCGATGCGACAAAGCGCTCGAACGAGCACGCCAGCCACATCCTGGAGGCTCTGGAGACGGGGCGCGTCTATCGCGGCCATTTCAACGTCAAGAATACCGGCGTCATCACCAATCTGCCTGCCGATGCGATCATCGAGTCTCCCGGCTTCGTCGATCGCTTCGGCATCAACATGGTCTCGGGCATCACGCTTCCCCAGGCCTGCGCCGCCACCTGCCTGTCCTCTATCAATGTCCAGCGTATGTCGGTGCATGCGGCCATTTCAGGCGATCTCGATCTGCTCAAGCTGGCGATGCTGCACGATCCGCTGGTTGGCGCCATCTGTACGCCAGAGGAGGTCTGGCAGATGGTCGACGAGATGGTCGTCGCACAAGCCAAATGGCTACCGCAATACGCCCACGCGATCGACGGTGCCAGAGAGCGCCTGAGCCGGGCGACCGTCAAGACCCGCGATTGGAACGGGGCGGCACGACGCCAGGTGCGCTCGGTGGACGAGATCCGCGCCGAGCGACACGAGACCAAAGCCCGCGCCGCCGGTTGACGGCCGGCGGGGCCACTGCGTGAGGAGACGCGGACCCCGCTTGCCGCCACATGCCCGCCCCCGCGGGACATTCTGAGACTTTCTAGGAGGAGGCCACCTTTCGGCGTGGCAGATACATGAGGGAGAACCACAGACCATGAACAGCCACCGACTGACAAAAATGGCGAGCCTGCTGCTTGTCGGCATCTCAAGCTTCGCGCTGCAGGCGGCCGCATCGGAGCCGACTGTCGTGCCCGAGCAGCCACCGTTTCCGGCGCAGGGCAAGATCACCTTCGTGCCACGCGACTCGATCGCCGAGTTCAAGGCGTTGCCGGAATACAAGGAGCCGACCTGGGTTACGGAAAAATACGTGAAGGCCGGCAAGCTGCCGCCGGTCGCCGAGCGCCTGCCGAAGGAGCCGATGGTCTTTAAGACCGGCAACATGCCTGACGGCGTCGGCGTCTATGGCGACACGCTGCGCCACGTGATCGGCGGCCGGCCGGAGGGCTGGAACTACAGCGCCGGCCAAAGCCAGGGCTGGGGCGGCATCGATATCGGCATGTCGGAATGTCTGACGCGCACGGCGCCGCTCTTCCAGGTGGAGGCGAAGGACGTCGAACCGCTGCCGAACCTTGCAAAGAGCTGGGACTGGTCCGCGGACGGTCACAAGCTGACCATGCATCTCGTCGAGGGCGCGAAATGGTCGGACGGCGATCCCTTCGACGCCGAGGACGTGATGTTCTACTGGGAGGACAATGTTCTCGATCCGAGCGTGACGCCCCTGAACGGCGCGACGCCTGAGACCTTCGGCGAGGGAACGACGCTGAAGCAGATCGACACGTATACGGTCGAATGGACCTTCAAGGAGGCCTTCCCGCGCCAGCACCTCTATGCCATGGCCTATGGCACCTTCTGCCCCGGCCCGTCGCATATCCTCAAGACCAAACATCCAAAATATGCTGGCACGACCTATGACCAGTACAAGAACGGCTTTCCGGCGGAATACATGAATATACCGGTGATGGGTGCGTGGGTGCCGGTCGCCTATCGGCCGGACGACATCATCGTGCTGCGCCGCAACCCCTACTATTGGAAGGTCGACGAGGCCGGCAACCAGCTGCCTTACCTCAACGAGCTTCACTACAAGCTCTCGACCTGGGCCGACCGCGACGTGCAGGCCGTCGCCGGTTCGGGCGATTTCTCAAACCTGGAACAGCCGGAAAACTTCGTCGAATCGCTGAAGCGCGCAGCCGACGAGGCAGCCCCCGCACGGCTTGCGTTCGGTCCGCGTCTCATCGGCTACAACATGCACATGAACTTCTCGGCCAATGGCTGGGGTGAGCCAGACGAGCGGGCCCAAGCGGTGCGCGAACTCAACCGCAACGAGGATTTCCGCAAGGCGGTGACCATGGCGGTCGACCGGAAAAAGCTCGGTGAGGCTCTGGTCAAGGGACCCTTCACGGCGATTTATCCGGGCGGCATTTCCTCCGGCACGAGCTTCTACGACCGGCAGTCCACGATCTATTATCCCTATGACCTCGACGGTGCGAAGGCGTTGCTCGAGAAGGTCGGCCTCAAGGACACCGACGGCAACGGCTTTGTCAACTTCCCGTCCGACAAGCTCGGTGGGCGCGATGTCGAGATCGTGCTGCTCGTGGGCTCGGACACAGGCACAGACAGGAATCTGGCCGAGGGCATCATCGGGCAGATGGAGAAGCTTGGCTTGCGCGTCGTGCTCAATGCGATGGACGGCAAGCAGCGCGACGCGGCCAACTATTCCGGTCGCTTCGACTGGATGGTGCACCGCAATCAGGCGGAGTTTGCCTCCGTCGTTCAAAACACCCCGCAACTCGCGGCAACCGGCCCGCGAACGAGCTGGCACCATCGCGCTCCGGAAGGCGGTGTTCCTGACCTGATGCCGTTCGAGAAGGAGCTTGTCGACATCGTCAACAAGTTCATCGCGACCAACGACAACGCCGAGCGCGCGGAATTGATGAAGCAGTATCAGAAGGTCGCAACGACCAATGTCGATACCGTTGGTCTGACCGAATATCCCGGCGCG
The DNA here is from genome assembly GCF_001424825.1 of Ensifer sp. Root31. NCBI lineage: Bacteria > Pseudomonadati > Pseudomonadota > Alphaproteobacteria > Hyphomicrobiales > Rhizobiaceae > Ensifer > Ensifer sp. Root31. The sequence continues at coordinate 36,958 of NZ_LMCO01000017.1, forward strand.
CTGATCATCAACAAGCGCTTCTCGAACATTCCGACAGGCGCGCCCATTTTGATGTTCAACTGGGCTGAAGACACAATCATCCGCGAGCGGGTCTTCGTGGCGGCCGACAAGCAGGCCGACTTCGAACTCTTCGCCGAGCAGCTTCCGGGCAAGCCTGGTGAGAGCGGGCCGAGCAACTAACGAGACCTCGCCTCCTCCGGCCCGATCTCGGGCCGGAGGAGGCACCCGCATTCACCCGGTGCGCCGTCTCTAGCCGGCGCACTGCAAGTCCATCCGACAGAAGGAAACGGCATGTTCAGATTTCTGCTTGTCCGCATCGCCTCTGCCATTCCGGTCCTGCTGGTCCTAAGCGTAGCGACCTTCGCCATCATCCAGGCGCCGCCGGGAGACTATAGCGACTACATCCGCTCGCAGCTCATCAACCAGGGCGGGGCGTCCTTCGAGGAGGCCGATGCGCAGGCCCAGGCCTATCGCAAGGAGCATGGTCTCGATAAGCCGATGGCGGTCCAATACGTCACCTGGATGACAGGCATTCTGACGCGCGGCGATTTCGGCCACAGCCTCTACTACAACAAGCCCGTCGCCGATGTCGTCAGCGAGCGCTTGCCGCGCACGCTCGTGCTTGCTCTCGTCTGCCATATCCTTGCGTCGGTTATCGGCATTTCCTTCGGCATCATTGCAGCGACCCGGCAATATTCCTGGATCGACAGCCTACTTTCGACCGTCTCCTTCCTCGGCATGACGGTGCCGCGCTTCCTGATGGCGCTGATCATCGTCTATGTCCTCGTCTTCCACTTTAATGTCAGCGAAATCAACAGCTTCCACTCCGCCCGCTATGGCGGCGCGCCCTGGTCCTGGGGCAAGTTCGTCGATCTCATCAAACATGTTTGGCCGGTCGTGGCGATCGCAACCTTCGGCGGCCTCGCCTACAATATGCGCGTGATGCGCGGCAATCTGCTCGACACGCTAAATGCGCAATATGTCGAGACCGCCCGGGCCAAGGGTTTGAGCGAAGGGGCCGTGGTCATGCGCCATGCCGTGCCCAACGCCCTGCATCCGCTGATCATGTATCAGGGCGTCGTCCTGCCTTACATGTTGACCGGCGAAATCGAGACCGCAATCATCTTCGCGCTGCCGACAGTCGGTCCCGCCATCGTTGGCTCCATGTGGGTGGGAGACGTCTATGTCACCGCAACCTTCATGCTGGTGCTCTCGGCGACCTTGATCCTCGGCAACATCATCGCAGACCTCTTGCTCGCCGCTCTCGACCCGCGCGTGCGCATGGGGGGAGGAGCCCACGCATGACCATCGAGATGCATAGCGCCATTCCCCTTGCCGTCGACCCCAAGGACGAACAGCACAACGAAAGCTATTCGGCGCTCGTCTGGCGTCGGCTCAAACGCTCCTGGACCGGGATGCTCGGACTGATCCTTGTCGGTCTGCTGCTCGTCATGGCGATTTTCGCCGATTTCCTGTCACCGGTTGATCCGAAGGCGACCGGTGTCGGCTTCGCACCGCCGCAGGCAATCAGCTTCAGCGATCAGAACGGCGATTTCGCCTTCCCGCCGCGCAGCTATCCGCTGCGCGAGACCGAAGAGCTCGATCCCATCACCTTCCAGCCGAAGATCGGCCCGGACTATGCCAATCCGCAGGTCCTCGGTTTCTTCGTCAAGGGATCGCCTTATCGGCTCTTCGGCCTGATCCCGGCCGAGCGGCACCTTTTCGGCGCGATCGACGGTTCACCGGTCCACCTGCTCGGAACCGACAAGTTCGGCCGCGACGTGCTCTCGCGCATTCTCCATGGATCGCGTATTTCGCTGATGATCGCCTTGGTCGTCGTCTCGATCGTCACTGTCGTCGGCACCACCGTCGGCATGGCTTCGGGCTATTTCGGCGGGCGCTTCGATGCCTGGACACAGCGTTTCGTCGAGCTGGTGTTGGCCTTTCCGCAATTGCCGCTCTATCTGGCACTGACGTCGCTGATCCCGGTAACGGCGCCAACGAATGTGTTCCTCGCCTTCGTCATCATCGTCATGTCGGCGCTCGGCTGGGCGCAGATGTCGCGCGAGGTTCGCGGCAAGACGTTGGCGCTCGCCCGTATCGACTATGTGCGGGCGGCCATCGCCGTCGGCGCCAGCGATCGGCGCATCATCTTCCAGCACATTTTCCCGAACGTGATGAGCCATGTGATCGTCGCCGTCACCCTGTCGATCCCCCAGGTGGTCCTGCTGGAATCGTTCCTGGGCTTCCTCGGTTTTGCGGTCAAGCCACCGCTGATTTCATGGGGACTGATGCTGCAGGACACCGCCACCTATTCGGTCATCGGGTCCTATCCCTGGATTCTATCGCCCGTTGCCTTCGTGCTTGTCACAGTCTTCGCCTTTAATGCGCTGGGCGACGGCCTGCGCGATGCAATCGACCCCTATTGAGGAGGAGCGTCTCATGGCAGAAACGATCGACTTCATGGCCGCTGCTCCCGTCGAAAGGAAGGACCTTTCTAGCCGAGACGGCAAGCCGGTCATCGACGCGCGCAACGTCGCGGTCAACTTCAAGGTCGAACACGGCACGGAAGAGGCGGTGAAGGACGTGTCCTTCCAGCTCTATCGCGGCGAGACCATCGCCATCGTTGGCGAATCCGGTTCGGGCAAATCGGTGACGGCGCGCACCATTATGGGGCTTCTGTCGAAACGCGCGACGATCGCCTCGCTGTCCCGCATCGAATATGACGGCAAGGACGTGCTCAAGTTTTCCGCGCGTGAGCGTCGGGGCCTGCGCGGCAATCGCCTGGCGATGATTTTCCAGGAGCCGATGAGCTCGCTCAATCCCGTCTACACGGTCGGCGCGCAGATCGTCGAGGCGATCCGGGCGCATCGCAAGCTCAGCCGGCGCGCGGCCACCGAGCGCGCCATCGAATTGCTGCGCCATGTGAGGATCCCGGATCCCGAGCTCAGGCTCAATCAGTATCCGCACCAGCTTTCCGGCGGCCAGCGCCAACGGGTCATGATCGCCATGGCGCTTGCCAACGAGCCTGACGTGCTGATCGCTGACGAGCCGACGACGGCGCTCGACGTCACCGTTCAGGCGCAGATCCTCAACCTGATCCGCGAGTTGCAGCGCGAGCTTGGCATGGCGGTGATCCTGATCACCCATGACCTGACCGTGGTGCGGCAGTTTTCCGACTACGTCTATGTCATGCAGCATGGCGAGGTGAAGGAACACAACACCACCGCCGCTCTATTCGGCAATCCGCTGCATCCCTACACGAAGCGGCTTTTGTCGTCGGAACCATCGGGGGCGGCCAATCCGCTGCCGGACGATGTGCCGATCATACTCGGTGGACGAAACGTCCGCGTATCCTTCATGCTGAAGAAGGGCGGATTGTTCCGACCCCAGCTTTCCGAGCTCGTTGCCGTCGACAGTCTCAGCCTTAATCTGCGCAAACATGAGACGCTCGGAGTGGTCGGCGAATCCGGATCGGGCAAGACAACCTTCGGACAGGCTCTGATCCGCCTGATCAACACCGATGGCGGCGAAATCTTCTTCGACGGCGTCCCGATCCACGACAAGGACCGCACCGCAATGAGGCCGTTGCGCTCGCGCATGCAGATCGTCTTCCAGGATCCCTTTGCCTCGCTCAACCCGCGCATGTCGGTGGGCCAGATCATCGAGGAGGGGCTCGTCGTCAACGGGATAGGGCAGAACCGCAAGGAACGGCTCGACCGGGTCGTGGATGCGCTGGTCGCGGCGGGCATGCCGGGCAATATCCTGTCGCGCTTCCCGCATGAATTCTCCGGCGGTCAGCGCCAGCGCATCGCCATCGCCCGCGCCGTCGCGCTCGAGCCGGAATTCATCCTGCTCGACGAGCCGACCTCGGCGCTCGACCTTTCCGTTCAGGCGCAGATCATCGATCTCTTGCGCCGACTGCAGGATGAGCGGGGCCTGAGCTACCTCTTCATCTCCCATGACCTCAAGGTCGTGCGCGCACTCTGCCACCGCGTCGTGGTCATGCAGCACGGCAAGATCGTCGAGGAAGGGCCGGTGAACGACATTCTTACCAATCCCAAGACCGCCTACACGGAGCGGCTCGTTCGAGCCGCCTTCGATGTGGCAGCATGATCGTCAGAAAGCAGAGGCAATCCATGACCAGACAACCCAAGATCACTTTCATCGGCGCCGGCTCGACCGTGTTCATGAAGAACATCATCGGCGACGTTCTGCAGCGTCCGGCCCTGTCGGATGCAAAGATCGCGCTGATGGACATCAATCCGCAACGGCTCGAGGAAAGCGAAGTCGTCGTACGAAAACTGATCTCAACGCTCGGCGCCAAAGCGACCATCGAGTTGCACGCCAACCAGCGCAAGGCGCTCGATGGTGCCGACTTCGTCGTCGTCGCATTCCAGATCGGCGGCTATGAGCCCTGCACGGTCACGGATTTCGAAGTGCCGAAGAAGTATGGCCTGCGTCAGACGATCGCAGACACACTTGGCGTCGGCGGCATTATGCGCGGGCTGCGCACCGTGCCGCATCTGTGGAAGATCTGCGCCGACATGACCGAGGTCTGCCCAGAGGCAATCCTCTTGCAATACGTCAACCCGATGGCGATCAACACCTGGGCGATCGCCGAGAAATATCCCCGGATCAAGCAGGTCGGCCTTTGCCACTCCGTGCAGGGCACGGCGCTGGAACTCGCCGAGGATCTGAACATTCCTTACGAGGAGATCCGCTACCGCTCGGCCGGCATCAACCATATGGCGTTCTTCCTCAAATTCGAGCACCGCCAGCCGGACGGATCCTATCGCAACCTTTATCCAGATCTCCTGCGCGGTTATCGCGAAGGCCGCTTCCCGAAGCCCAGCCATTGGAATCCGCGTTGCCCGAACAAGGTGCGTTACGAGATGCTGACGCGGCTCGGCTATTTCGTCACCGAAAGCTCGGAGCACTTCGCCGAATACACGCCCTATTTCATCAAGGAAGGCCGCGACGATCTGATCGAAAAATTCGGCATCCCGCTCGACGAATATCCCAAGCGCTGCATCGAGCAGATCGAGCGTTGGAAAGGGCAGGCGGCGGCCTATCGCTCCGCCGACAAGATCGAGGTCAAGCCGTCGAAGGAGTATGCCTCCTCGATCATGAACTCCGTCTGGACCGGCGAGCCCTCGGTCATTTACGGCAACCTGCGCAACAATGGCTGCATCACCTCGTTGCCCGACAATTGCGCAGCGGAAGTGCCATGCCTGGTGGATGAAAACGGCATACAGCCGACCTTTATCGGCGATCTACCGCCGCAGTTGACCGCACTGATCCGCACCAACATCAACGTGCAGGAACTGACGGTCGCCGCGATGTTGACGGAGAACCGCGAGCATCTCTATCATGCGGCCATGATGGATCCGCACACGGCCGCCGAGCTCGATCTCGATCAGATCTGGTCGCTCACCGACGACCTGCTTGCCGCTCACGGAAACTGGATCCCGGAATGGGCAAGAAGCGAAAGAAAGGTTCACGCCGCGTAGCTTTTTCTCCCGGTCGCGCGGCGAGGAAGCCCCGGAACCTCCCAGTTCCGGGGCTTTCCTTCGGTCGCCAGCCGGACGGGTCAGTTGCAATCAACATGCTATGCCGGTGCGGGTGGTAAACCCTTTGCTACAAACCCCTACTGCAGTTGATTGGTGCCTGAGATTGACTCAATTATCGCGATCGGGTAGTTACTGGGTAACCGTTAACCCAGGGCCTGCCCGTGACGACCTCATTGAGCGATATTGCTGAACGCGCTGGCGTTTCCATCAAGACCGTTTCGGGCGCGTTGCATGGCGGCTCGGCGCGGATGTCCGAACAAACGCGACTGCGCATCAAGGAAATCGCCGAAGAGTTGGGTTACGTCACTAACCTGGCCGCTCGTGGCATGCGACAGGGTTGGATGCCACTGATCGGTGTCGTTGCCGATGACTTGATCACCTCGCCCTTCGCCACCGAGATCATCCGCGGACTGGATGGTGCCGCCCGCGCGGCGGACATGGCGGTCTTTGCAATGACGCTCGGCGGAGGTCGCGACGTGGCCTCCGTGCTTGAAGAGGTGCGCCGCTTCCGCCCACGCGCGATTGCCTACGCCGCGATGTATCACAAGATGGTATCGCTGCCGGCGGAGTTCGCAGATACGGTCGGCGTCATGATCAATTGCCGTGAGGCCAATGGCAAAGTGACGTCCTTGGTGCCGGACGAGATCGCTGCCGCTCACGAGATCACGACCTATCTGATCGAGGCTGGCCGCCGGAACATTGCCTTTATCAACCTGCCGGGGCTTCTGGCAGGAGAGCTGCGCGAAGCCGGTTTCCGGCGTGCCCTTGACGAAGCCGGGCTTGATGCAGGTGGTGCCTGCGTCCTGCCGGCGGTCCGCCGGGCGATCTATAGCGACCGGGCGCACAGCCTCGTGCTTGCACACGTAACCGCGCTGATGGACGGACCGGAGCGCCCGGATGCGATCCTTTGCGGCAACGATCGCGTTGCCATGGAAGTTTACGCCGCATTGCGCCGGGTGGGTGCACAAATTCCAGATGACGTCGCAGTCGCAAGCTTCGACAACCAGGTGGACATTGCCACCAGGCTCGATCCCCCTTTGACGACCATGGCATTGCCGCACCGTGCCATGGGCCGCCTGGCAGCAGACATTCTGCTTGCCGAAAATAGCGCCCCCGGCGAGGTGCGCAAACTCGCGTTCCAGTTGGTGGAGCGCTCATCCGTCTGATCAAACTGAAAGACCAAACCCTGTTGAGGAGGAGTTGCAGCGATGGGTAAACGTTTACTTTCAACGTTAATGGGGTCGGTTGCCCTTATGGCCACCGCCGTGGGTGCAGAGGCGAAGACAGTCTTGCATGTCATGCACCAAGGCGACCCAGGTTGGGTTTCGACCTATGGCGAAGTCGCCAAACGCTTCGAAGCCGCCAATCCGGATGTGGATGTCGAGCTGATCTACGCACCGCACGATGCCTACAATGAAAAGTTCAGCGCAGCGGTCATGTCCAAACAACTGCCTGATGTCATGGAGCTCGATGCCCCCTTCCTCGCCAACTATGTCTGGTCCGGCTATTTGCAGCCGATCAAGCCTCTGATCGATCAGGATGTGCTCGATGACATGACCCCGTCGAACATCGCCCAGGGCACCTATCCGATCGACAAGGATCTCTATGCAATCGGCCTGACCGACTCCTCCGTCGTGCTCTACGGCAACAGGAAGTATCTGGAAGCGATCGGCGCCCGCATTCCGAAGTCCGTGGACGATGCCTGGACCCAGGAAGAGTTCGAAGGCTACCTCGAAAAACTGGCAAAGGTCGATGGCGTCAAGTGGCCGATCGACACGTTTCGCGGTTACGGCATCAAAACCGAATGGATCACCTACGCCTACGGCCCGATCCTGCAGTCGGCGGGCTGCGACCTGATCAATCGCACGACCTGGAAATCGACGGGCACCCTTGATAGCGATGCGTGCGTCAAGGCACTGACTATGATGCAGACATGGGTGAAGAACGGCTGGGTCGTGCCGCAATCGTCCGGCACCAACCAGTTCTTCGCCGAAGGCCATCCTGCAGCGCTCGCACTCGGGGGCCACTGGTTCTACGCCGAAGCTGCCGCGTCGATGAAGGACGACATCGTCGTCATGCCGTTGCCGAAGTTCGGGCCGAAGGGTGCTAGCCCCAACGGCACCTGGATCTGGGGCATCACGACCGCCTCCGAGCATCCGGACATCGCCGGCAAGTTTGTCAGCTTCATGCTGAAGGACAAGCTCTACCGGGATTATGCAATCGCCGATTCCGGCTATCCCGGTTTGAAAAGCTTCGCGGCAGCATCGCCCTTGTACAACACCGGTGGTCCGCTCGCCGTCGCATTCGAACAGGCGTCCAAGACCGCGGTCGCGCGTCCTCCGCATCCGGCCTATCCAGTCATCACATCGACCTTCATGCAGGCCGTCGACGAGATCTTCAACGGGGGCGATGCCAAGACGGCATTGTCGGCGGCCGCGGCCAAGATCGACGAAGACATCGAGGAGAACGACGGGTACCCGCCATTCGACGAGCAGCAATAGGCAACCAAAGACGGGACCACGATGGTGCGGCCGCAGCCGGTCTGACGCCATCGTACCCGTCGCCGGCCTGCGCATCGATCCGAGGAGGAGGAGGAGGAGAATATGACATTGCAACAATCAGCCGAGCCGGCGATTGCAGCGCGTCCCGCCTGGCGCCGGGACAAGAGCCGGCTGCTTCAGGAGATGGGCATGCTTGCGCCGGCAGTGGTGCTGCTGACGATATTCCTTATCGTTCCGTTCCTGTTGTCGTTCTGGACGGCGATGACCAATCAACCGCTGGTCCCGCGGCCAACGCCGGTCCGTTTTGTTGGCTTCGGCAACTTCCTGCGCATCTTTAGGGACGATCTCTTCTGGACATCGCTCTGGAACGTCTCGCGCTTCACTTTCTGGATCCTGCCGGTGCAATGCGGCCTGGCATTTGCCACCGCACTGCTGTTGCACCAGAAGATGCCGTTTCGAAATCTTTTTCGCGGACTGTTCTTCCTGCCAGCGATCACGTCGATGGTCGTCGTCTGCGTCATCTGGGGAACGCTCTTTCAGTACCCGACCGGACCATTCAACCAGGTGATCGGTTTCCTGTCGGGCGGAGCCATCGAACCGATCGACTGGCTCGGGGACCCCAACTGGGCAATGTTCTCGATCGTGCTGCTGTCGGCCTGGCAGGCCTACGGCTTCCAGATGATTGTCTATCTCGCTGGCCTTCAGTCCATTCCGGATGAACTCTACGACGCAGCGCGGATCGACGGCGCGAACGCGCTGCAGCGCTTCTGGCATGTGACCATGCCAGGCTTGCGGCCGACCCATGTCTTCGTGCTGGTGATTACGACAATCCAGGCATTCAAGCTCTATACCCAGGTTGCCATCCTGACCCAAGGCGGTCCCAAGAGCAGCACGGAGACCGTTGTCCACTACATGGTGCGTTCCGGCTTCGAGGAGCAGAAGCTCGGTTATGCTTCGGCCGTATCGGTCATTCTCTTTCTCATCGTTCTCGTTATCGCGCTGCTTCAGCGTCAACTTCTGAGGCGTTTCGATGTCTGATATCGCAATTTCCACACCACACGCTCAGGCGATGCACACCCGCTCGGCCGTTGGTTCGCTGCGCATCGTCCAGACGGCCTGCATCCTTGTTATCGCGCTCGTCATCGTCTCCCCCCTGTTCATGCTGCTGATTGCCAGCCTGAAGGACGATCGTTTCCAGATCCTGGCCGACATGGGGAGTTTCAGGGCGTTCTGGGTCTCCGATCCGACGCTCGCCAACTTTGCGGAGGTCGGCAATTTCTCAGGCGAGCTTGCCTTTGGGCGCTATCTGCTGAATTCGCTAATCATCCTCGCGCTGACGGTCGGGTCGGGCCTGATCGTCAATTCTATGGCAGGCTTTGTCCTTGCCTGGGGCTCCGTACGCGGCCGCGCAGTTATCCTTTCGCTGGTCATAGCCCTCTACGTCATTCCGCAGGAAAGCATCATCATGCCGCTCGTGATCATGGTGTCACGCGCCGGAATAACAGATACATTCGCCGTGCAGATCGTGCCCTGGATCGCTAGCCCGCTCTATATCTTCCTCTTCTACCAATTCTTTGCCCAGCTTCCGAAGGAGCTCTTCGAGGCCGCGCAGATCGACGGAGCATCGATCTTTCGCATCTACCGGTCGATTTTCCTGCCGCTCAGCCTGCCGGCACTTGCCACTGTCTCGATCCTGATGGGGATCGAGAGCTGGAACCAGTACCTTTGGCCGATCCTCGTCACCCAGACCGACTATGCGCGGCCCATAGCCGTCGCGATCGCTACGTTCTTTGGCCAGGACAGCATCTATTGGGACCGCGCTATGGCGGCATCCGTGTTGATGATGCTGCCTATCCTCGCCCTCTATCTTGCCTTCCAGCGCTGGTTCGTAAGTTCCTTCGTTGGTTCGGCCGTGAAAGGTTGATCAATGACAACGCATGCAGAAACCGCTTCGGCCGCCGCGGCAGACGTCGAGAACATCAGCGCAGTCCTTGCGGATGCGACCACGATCCACATCTGGCTCAAAGCGAGACAGATGGGAACATCGGCCGAGATCAAAGCGACCGTGGCCGGCCGCGAAATCGACCGTCTGATGGCGTCCAACAGCGACGAATTCGAGCAGCGCAGCCTGGACCTGGGGCAGGGCGGCCGAACCGTTCTCTCCTATGATCCGACCACAACGCAGGTCTCCGTTGCCTATGCCTTTCAGCACCAGAATGTGCTGACCGAGGGCGTTCAGATCCTGCACAGCAGCCGGGAAAATGCGGCGCCGACGGTCGTCGGCGGGTACCACTTCCGCCCACCCTTCGGATGGATGAACGATCCCAACGGGTTTGGCCGTTTCGGCGACCATGTCCATCTCTTCTACCAGCACTATCCGCACAGCCTGCGCTGGAACACCATGCATTGGGGCCATGCCCTATCGGATGACTACATTCATTGGCGACACTTGCCGATCTTCCTGTTTCCCTCCTCGGACCTTTCGGCCCGCGCCGATGGCCGCGGCGGGGCGTTTTCCGGCTCGGCAATTCCGCTATCGTCAGGTGAACCGGGTATCCGTGTCTTCTTCACGGAGCAGGTCAAGGACCGGGAACCCGAAGAGCAGATCCAATTGACGGCGGTATCGCACGACCAAATCACGGCCGGCGCGCAAGAGATCATTCTTGCCCACCGGCCGTCCGGCCTTGACCTGACGCTCGACTTTCGCGACCCCTATGTCTTCAAGGGCCCGGACCACCTTTGGAAAATGTTGATCGGCAGCCGCGACCGCGCCGGCGGCGTCGTCCTGCTCTACGAATGTGGCGATCCGAACGGTGCTTCCGACTGGACCTTTGTCGGCATTATCCACCGGGAAGACCGGTACGGGATGACGGCGGCGGAGTGCCCGTGCATCGTGCCGCTCGACGGCCCGGCTGATGATCCGAAAACGCGCTGGGCGCTCATCTTCGGACTGCTGACGAGCCGCGACCCGCAGACCGGCCGCCGGAACATCACAGCGGCGACTGTCGGCCGCTTCGACGGCCGCAGCTTCGTCAAGGAATTCGAGCAGGAACTGGATTTCGCGACCGATGCCTATGCTTTCCAGGCATTCGTCGATCGATCCGGGCCAATCGGCATCGCCTGGCTTGCCAACTGGACCGAGGTGTCAAAAAAAGTAGACTTTCCAACGGCAATGACACTGCCTCGCCAGCTGCTGCTGGAAAAGGACGCATTGCTGACGCCGCCGGTCGAAACGGTTGCGACGCTGCGTCGTGACCTGATCGACGACAACAAACTCAAGGGGCAGGAGCCTGTCGGCCTTAACAACGGGGCGGTCGAGATCGTCATCGAACTCGCGGGGCCGGGTGCGCAGTTTCATCTCGAGCTTGATCATCCGGACGTTGGCCTCGGCGTTCAGCTCGGAGCGGAAGGCCTGATCATTCACTACGACCTGCCGGACGGCAAGGGCGCACCGCGCTACATCGCTGTCGGGGCGCAACCGTCGACGCTGCGTATTTTCCTCGATGTCGGCTCGATTGAGGTCTTCGCCGACAACGGTCGCTGGACGGGAACGAAACGTCTGCCAGGCTTTGCCGCCGTCAGCACGGCACGCCTATCAGCGCCCGCGGGCAACATTACCGCCGCCACGATCTGGCAACTCGAACTGTGATCGCGCAAGGGGAGGAATAAGCAATGGCATCTGTCACGATCGAACAGGTTAGAAAGCAATATGGCGCCGTTCCGGTTATTCACGATGTTTCCATTGACATCGAGGATGGCGAGTTCGTCACACTCGTCGGGCCCTCTGGATGCGGCAAGTCGACATTGCTGCGTATGCTTGCCGGTCTCGAAGACATCAGCGGTGGCCAGATCCGCATCGGCGGCCGCATCGTCAACAATATCGCGCCCAAAGAACGCGATATCGCCATGGTCTTCCAAAGCTACGCGCTCTATCCGCATATGACTGTGGCGGAGAATATGGGATTTGCGCTGAAGCTGAAGGGACAGGACAAGGCCGCGATCCAAAGCCGGGTAAAGGAGGCGGCCGATATCCTGGCACTCGAACCTTTGCTCGACCGCCTGCCGAAGCAACTTTCCGGCGGCCAGCGCCAACGCGTGGCGATGGGCCGTGCGATCGTCCGTCATCCCCAGGTGTTTCTGTTCGACGAACCGCTGTCGAACCTCGATGCCAAACTGCGCGTAACCATGCGTGCCGAAATCAAGGATCTGCACCAGCGGCTGAAGACAACGACAGTCTACGTCACGCACGATCAGATCGAGGCAATGACAATGGCAGACCGGATCGTCGTCATGCGTGGTGGTGTGGTCGAGCAGATTGGCCGGCCGCTCGACCTCTATGATCGACCCGTAAACACCTTTGTCGCCACGTTCATCGGTTCGCCCGCCATGAACCTTTTCCACGGCTCGATCCTCGATGGGCAGTTCGTCACAGAGGACGGCAAAACGCTTCCGCTGCCGCCGAGTTATTCCGGCGGTGCTGCGCACACCTATGGCATCCGGCCTGAGCATCTGGCTATTGCCGAGAGCGGCATTCCAGCGACAGTCGGCGTGGTGGAGCCGACTGGCGCCGAGACGCATCTGGTCGTCAAGCTCGGCGCATTCGATACGACATTGGTGATCCGCGATCGAATGGAGCTTCGACCCGGGCAGACCGTGGCGATCGCCCCTGATCTGGCGAAAATCCACCTGTTTTCGTCACAGGGCTCGCGATTGAACTGAGACAATGGTTTCGTCAGTTGACGGGTTTCGACGCCGCTTGCGCACAGTTCGATCACTTGCGCGCAAGCGGCGCTTCTTCGAGGTCGGACGGGGGCAGGACAGCCGTTACCCCTTCCTTCGAGCGGCGATGACGCGCGACCATCGGTCGAGCCGAAAAGGCTAGGAAAACGATCGCCTCTGCTACGGAGCCACCGATTTCGCTATCTGAGACGGATGCCATCCTTGTCGAACAGGAAGGACCGTAATGCGGCGATGCCGATGCTGAGGGTTTCGCGACTGGCGATGTTGCGGACGTCACCGTGTTCGATGATGATCCGCTCGCTGTCCGAGACATGAGCGTAGACATAGCTGGTATTGCCGAGGTGCTCTGCGACATCGACCTTGACTGTGAGATCAACATCACCCTTGCCTTCAGCGAGAAAATGCTCGGGGCGAATTCCAAGGGTGACGACGTCGCCGATGGCAACAGATGTCGATGTAACGGGTAGAGTCAACGCGACACCGGGCTGGCTCGTGAGTGCCACAGTCGCGCGGCCGTCTGCGACGTTTGCGACATGGCCTTTCAGAAAGTTCATGCGCGGTGAGCCGATAAAGCCGGCAACAAAGGTGTTTGCCGGGTCGTCGTAGAGATCGAGCGGTGCGCCCACCTGTTCGACGACACCCGACCGCAGGACGACGATCTTGTCGGCCAGCGTCATCGCTTCCACCTGGTCATGCGTCACGTAGATGACGGTCGACTTCAGTTCCTTGTGCAGCTTGGCGATTTCGACGCGCATATGCACACGCAACTCGGCGTCCAGGTTCGACAGCGGCTCGTCGAACAGGAAGACGAGCGGATTGCGCACGATGGCGCGGCCGATCGCGACGCGTTGCCGCTGACCACCCGAGAGCGCCTTCGGCTTGCGATCCAGCAGCGGTTCAAGCTCGAGAATTCGTGCCGCGTCGTTGACCCGGCTATCGACTTCCTCTCTTGCCATACCGGCGAATTTGAGCGCGAAGCCCATATTCTCACGCACCGTCATGTGCGGATAAAGCGCATAGGACTGAAACACCATGGCGATGCCGCGCTTGGAGGGGTCAACGTCGTTCATGACTTCGCCGCCGATTGTGAGTTCGCCGGAGGAGATGTCCTCCAGACCGGCGATCATGCGCAGCAGCGTCGACTTTCCGCAGCCCGATGGGCCAACGAAAACGACGAACTCTCCGGCATCGATCGACAGATCGACACCCTTGATGATTTCGAGCGCGCCGAAGCGCTTGCGAATGTCGGTAAGACGGACTTCGGCCATGGCGGGTACTCAGCTGACGGTAAAGGTGATGGACTGGTTCTCGAAGCGGCGGCTCGTCACCGTTAGTTCGAGCTTGCCCTTGGCCTCGCCGGCCTCGATCCAGAAGCCGGTCGCGCCGCCCTTCAGCGTATGTTCTGAGGGCCCTATGATCCGGCCGGGGCCATCCAGCGAAAGCAGGACAGGCTCTTCGAAATAGGGCAGCAGATTGCCGCATTGATCGAGCGCGCGCACCACCACGCGCACCGCATCCTTTTCGCAGGCGCGAAGCTCCGTATCGTCGGCTACGACCTCCAGCGTCGCCGGGACCGGGTCGGCCGGAAGGGTCAGCGTCTTGACCGGTTTGCCGTCGACGTAGCCGGTGAAGGTACCTTCGCGCCAGACCCGACCCCAGGTGCCGAATTCTTCAGGCGTCACGCTGCGCAGGTCGAGCACGACGGGAGGATGCGGCAGATGCGGGTAGTTCTCCCTGTCCGGGTAGATCCGCTTTGTCGGCCATTCGCCGAACTTCACTTCGACATAGTCACAGTTCGTCAGCACGATCAGGGGAAGTACGCCGCCGATATTGCGTTCGCCGCGTGCCCAGAAGGTCACCGGCTGAAGCACGACATTGTCCTTCGGATCTCCCTGCGAAGCGTAGGCATAGGCAGCAAGTTTCGGTATCCGGTACATGTCGAGCACACCGTGATAGCAGATGCGGTCGCCGGCGCCGAAGTCCTTGTGGGTGTTGTAATCGAACATGCACCAACCGGTGGAGCCGGAAATATCCTGGTCGCCGGCAACGGCGTTGAGGATCAAGAGGTGACGCGTCACATGCTCGGCCTGGCGCTGTTCCTGGTCGAAGCGCTTGGTCGGATACATGTGGCCATTGTATTCGGTGATCATATAGGGGATCGGCCGGCGAATACCCGTCGTCTCCACCCGATCGCGCAGCACCACGCGCCCGCGGTTGTTGCCCGGCAACTCCTCGTTTCCGAGGATGAAGTCGTTCATCGTGTAAACGTCTTCGAGCAATTCCGAATTGGTGATGAAGCGTACGCCGCCGGTCTGGCGGGTCGGATCAAGCTCGCGCGCCAGACGGTTGGTCTCCGCGTAGAAGGCGTGGTTGTCCTGGCTTTCGTTAATGCGAACGCCCCAGATGATGATCGAAGGATGGTTCCAGTCACGCTCGATCATGCGGCGCACATTCTCGATCGATTCTTTCTGCCAGGCCTCGCCACCGATATGCTGCCAACCGGGGATCTCCTCGAAAACGAGCAGGCCGATCTCATCGCAGCGCTCGATGAACCACTTCGACTGCGGATAGTGTGACGTCCGCACGACATTGCAGGCGAGTTCATGCTTCAGGATGTCGGCGTCTTTTTCCTGCGCGCGCCGACCCATGGCGTAGCCGGTGTGGGGAAAGGCCTGGTGCCGGTTCAATCCGCGCAGTTTCAATGGTCGACCATTCAGCAGAAAGCCTTCCGGTGTAAAGAGCGCAGTGCGGAAACCGAAACGTTGCGTCAGCACGTCTTCGCCGTGCTCTGTCTCGAGTTTGAGCGACAGGGCGTAGAGCACCGGATTATCGATATCCCAGAGTTTGATATCGGCGAGATCGGGGAAGGTGAGGGCCACCTCGTTGCCTTCGAACTTGATCGAGGAAGCCGCAACGTCGCCACCACCCTTGCGGCGGATCTTGGCGGAAAGCATACCGGACAACGTGTGCCCCTGCGGATTGCAGAGAAAGACACGAGCGGTGACGGACTTCTTTTCGGCAAGCGCATCCGGCGTCTCGATCTTCACATTGGCGATCGAGACGAGGCTTGCCACTTTCAACCAGACGTCGCGGTAGATCCCGGCATAGCAAAGGTAATCGATCTGGCCGCCAAAGGGCGGGATCTCGGGGTTCTCAGAGCCATCGATCTTGACCGTGATCAGGTTTTCGCCACGCGTGAGATGCGGCGTCAATCGTGCCTCGAAGGGCGTGTAACCGTCCTTGTGCGCGATGATCTCCTTACCATTCAGATAGACGACGCTGTCGGCCATGGCGGCATCGAAGACGAGCGAGACTTCGCGCCCCTCGAATTCTGGGCGCCAGTCGAGCCGCTTCTGATAGGTGAAGGGCTTCTGGTAATCGGTCTCGTCGAAATAGTTGTAGGGCAGTTCGACGGCGCTATGCGGCAGCCGCACGGTTTCACCCGGCTGAAGTGCTTGAACATGTGCCGGCTCGAAGCCGTTGCGGAAGACCCAGTCGGCATTGAAGTTTTCAGTAATGCGCATTGACGACGTTCCTATTTCACTGAGCCGAGCATGCCCTGCACGAACTGGCGCTGCATGACGAAGAAGACGAGGAGGGTGGGGAGCGTGGCGAGGATCGTGCCGATCATGACCACGCCGTAGTCGGGGTAATAGGCCGAGGCGAGCGAGGAGACGACGAGGGTGATCGTCTTGGTCTCGTTCGACTGGAGGACGATGAGCGGCCAGAGGTAATTGTTCCAGTTGGTCATGAAGACGATGACGAAGGCAGCCGCGTAGGTGGAGCGCATCACCGGAACGTAGATGTAGAGAAAGATCTGCCATTCCTTGAGGCCGTCGACCTTGGCGGCATCGCGAAGCTCTGTCTGAAAGGCCTTTGTCGACTGGCGGAAGTAGAAGATGATGAAGGCGGACGCGATCGTCGGCAGCATGATGGCGATATGCGTGTTGATGAGACCACTCTTCGCCATCATCATGAACAGCGGGATCATCAGCGCGGCAAACGGCACCATGAGTGTCAGAAGCACGAGCGCGTAGATCCGGTCGCGCGCCTTGGACCTGAACATCTCAAAACCGTAGCCGGCGAGCGATGACACGACGATCGTGAAAAGCGTTGCAAGCACCGCAACCTTCGTGGAGTTCCAGAAAACCAGCGGCACGTCGACCTGTGCGAAGAAGTTGGTGACATTTGTACCGAAGGCGTCGCCGATACCCGTTCTGCCGCTGATGATGTCGATCGACTTGTTCGTCGAACTGATCACCATCCAGATGAACGGGAAAATCGACAGGAAGGCTGCAGCCGCGAGGAAGGCGTATTGCAGTGCGGTTGTGGCCAGGCGCGAGGCGTTCATGACCGATCCCTCGCCGCGTAGAATTGGAGGAAGGACAGAAGCGACACCATGATCACGATGACGTAGGAAATGGTCGCCGCGTAGCCGAAGCTCGGCATGAAGCGGAAGGTGAGATTGTAGATATAGAGCGAGAGGGTGATCGTTGCGTTCGCCGGGCCGCCGCGGCCCTCAGTCAGGTTGTAGACTTCGTCGAACAGCTGGATCGTGCCGATGGTCGAGATGATCGTCGTAAACAGGATCACCGGCTTCAGCATTGGTACTGTGATGTAGACGAAGCGAGCCCATGCGGGCACGCCGTCGATCCGCGCCGCCTCGTAGATCGACTTGTCGATGTTCTGCAGGGCAGCGAGATAGAAGATCATGTTGTAGCCGGTCCAACGCCAGGTGATGGCCAGGATGACGAGCACCTTGGCCCAGAAGGGTTCCGTCAGCCAGCCGATCGGGGTGGCGATCAGGCCGACCGCCAGAAGTGCGGAGTTCACCACGCCATCGACGGAGAACATGCTTTTGAAAAGCACGGAATAGGCAACGAGCGAGGCGACGCAGGGCAGGAAAATGGCGGTGCGGAAAAAGCCGATGAACTTCAGTTTGTCGTTGTTCAAGACCGCGGCAAGCAGAAGCGCCAGCGTGATCATGATCGGCACCTGGACGATGAAAAAGGTGACGGTGTTTTTCAGAGCCTGAAGAAAGACCGGATCGTTCCATAGCCGTGCAACGTTTCCGAAGCCGGCAAACTTCATCATCATTCCCTTGCCCGAGAAGAAGGACAGGTAGAGCGAGCGCAAAATCGGATAGACGAGGAAGATTGCGATGAGAAGCAAGGACGGGGCGATGAACAGCCAGCCGTTGAGGTCGTAGTAGCGCTTCAATCCGCCTGTTTTGCCGGCAGCCATGGGTGCCCTCAACGAAAAGGGATGATGTTGCGGAGGGCACGCGACGTGATGGCCGCATGCGCCCGAGCGAGAAGGCAGGCGGTTGCCGCCTGCCTTTGAGCCGTTACTGGATCTGGCCCTGCGCTTGGCTATCGACCGCCTTCAGCACGTCATCGATGGGCGCGCCCTCGCCAAGCGAAGGCAGATGCGCCGTTACTGCCGTGTCCACCTCGTTGGTGAAGACGCCGTAATTGACCGCTGGAACCTTCGCCAACCAGTCGGAGAAGTTCTGCCAGACCTTCTCGCCACCAAAGAATGCATCGGCTTCAGAATAGGCGGGACCGTTGCGGGCCGCGAGCAGCGAGCCGACGGCACCGCGCTCCGTCAGGATCTTCTGATAGAAATCGACGTCCTTGGCATAGACTTCGTTGAGAAAGTCGATGGCTTCGTCCTTCTCGGCGGAGCTGGCGGTTACGTACCAGCTGGAACCACCAAGGTTGGACGCATGCGAGGCGCCCTCGACGTCAAGCTTCGGAATCGGTGCCACGCCCCACTTGCCGGACTGATCGGCCTGGGCCTTGACCGTACCGGTGATCCAAACGCCTGTTGTCACGGTGGCGACATCGCCGGAGGTGAAGGTCGCGACCCATTCCGTCCAGCCGGCAGCCGGCTTATGGATATTGGCCTGCAGGATCTTCTGTTCGGTTTCGAGCGCTGCCTTCAGGGCGGCGTTGTTCTCGATCGAAAGATTGCCGTCCTTATCGAAATACCAGCCGCCGGCGGATTGCATCAGGATGCGGATGAAGCCCGCATCGTTGACGTCGAGGCCGAGCATCTTCTTGCCGGTCTTGGCTTCGACCTGCTTGCCGATCTCGATGAAACGGTCCCAGGTCAGGTCCTGCATATCATCAGGCTTGAAGCCTGCCTGCTCCAGATAGTCCTTGCGGTAGTAGAGGCCGGTGACGCCGGAATCGAACGGCATGCCGTAGACGGCCCCGTCCATCGTCATCAATTGAACCTTGTAGGGCGCGAAGCCGGAAAAATCGACCTTGCTGGAAAGCTCGGCGAAGGCTCCGGGAAAGGACTGGAGGTACTTCTGCGCACCGTAGTCCTCGATCAGCACGATATCCGGCAGCGCGTCAGTGGTGCCCGACGACAGTGCCGTCTGCAGCTTCTGCTCGACATCGGCCTTGGCGAAATCGACGATGTTGAACGTCGTTTCGGGATGCGTCGCGCTATAGCGCGCCGTAGCTTCCTTCATGATCGCAACGTTGAAGTTGGGATCCCAACACCAGATCGTGACTTCCCCGGCAAAGGCGGCGGTGGACGCAAGCAGGCTTGTTGCGGCGAGCACGCCAGCCGCAACGCGCGACAGGTTCGTTTTGCGGTACATCGTTTCCTCCCTAGAAACTTGCTGAGGGCAGGTTCTCCTCTCCTGCCGTCCGCGCAAGATTTACCGAAATTCAGGCAACACGCAAGGAAGATTTAGTAAATATTTATCACGCGCAGCGAACAGCTCACAACGGCAAGGATTCCAGGGGCTTGCGGCAGCTGTCGCGCCAAACGAGTTCCGTGGCGATGCGTACCTGCTTGCCGTAGCTGCGGCCGGAAAGTCGCTCGAGCAACAGATCGACGGCTGTCTCGCCGATATGTTCGCCATGGATGCGCACCGTGGTCAGCGACGGCGTCAGGAACTGGGCAACGGGGATGTCGTTAAAGGATATGACGCCAATGTCGGCCGGGATCGAAAGGCCGAATTCCAGGATCGCCCGATAGGTGCCGATTGCCATGTTGTCGTTGGATGTCACGATCACATCCGGCCGGTCAGTGAGCGACAGCAAATCGCGCGCGAGACGATAGCCGGTTTCGAGCCGGAGGCTCTGACCCGATGAGCAATCGGAGAGCGCCAAAAGCTCAGGCGCGAAGGTGCCGTTCTTCTTCTGCCAATCGATATAGGCCACACATCGGCGCTCGGCGAAATGCTGGACAGTGCCGTTGAGGTTCTCGTGGCTGCCGATAAAGCCGATGCGCTTGTATCCGCTGGACTTCAGAGCGTCGAGGATCTTGCACGTGGCGAGCCCCACATCGGAAAACACGCTGTCGATCAGGTCGCTCCTCGGGTCGAAATCGGCAAAAATGACATGTGGAGCATTCTTGCTCAGCCATGCGATCTCGTTGTCGGAATGCTTGCCTATGACGATGACGCCCGATGCGCCTGCAAGCAAAGACGCCTCAGGCAGCGCGTCTGAATGGAAGACCTTGACGATCTCCGTCCTCAGGTCGCGGCAGCGGCTTTCGATGCCAAGCCGCACGCCGACGTAATAGGGGTCGGCAATCTCGTCCGAAGGCTCGAGAAAATGCACGATGACGAGCTTGGTCAAAAGGCTGGGGGCAGCCTGTCCGTTCGCCTTGTTGCGATTGCGCGGGGTCTCATAGTTCAGAGCCTCGGCCGTCTCGATGATCGCTTGCCGTTTTGCCGGTGAGATCGACAGGGCGGGGTCGTAGTTGAGCACCCTCGAAACCGTAGCCGACGACACGCCAACACTCTTGGCGATTTCCTTGATAGTGACCATGCCGTCATTCCATTGTTGTCATAGGGCGATCGTTGTCATTGGCGAATGTGCCATATGCAACGGGATTTCGAAATCGTCTTCAGTAAATTTTTACTCTCAACATTCAATTAGGCGCCAACGCAGCCAAACGCCACCATCACAATGTATGCGGCGCTCAATCTCATCAGCGGCAAGTGACAAGGCATGATCCTGTATGATCTTCTCAAGGGTACCTTGCGGTCCAATGCCCTGAAAAGAGAACTCGGTGACCGCTCACAGCGGCTCCTGATCAAGCAGCTAAGGGAACTCGAAGAGGTTGCCTGGTCGAATGCAAGGTGTTCGCAGTCATCCCGCCACAGGGAGGTCCGGGCGAAGTAACGGGCGGCAAAAACCGATGCCAGCACCTGAAATGCTAATCAGGCCAACGTCGCCAGCAAGCCAAGAGCAATGACCGGGATTATGGCGGCGGATATTCAGTTCGCGGCCCGCCCTCAATGGGTTCGTCCCGCAGCCACTCCATGAGCAGTACATAGCCAACAGCCAGGAGCACAGGGCCCACAAACAGGCCGAGAAGCCCGTCAGCGATCATGCCGCCGATTACACCGATCAGAATGATCGGCATTGGAACGTCAAGTCCGCGGCCGAGCATCAATGGCTTGAGGAGGTTGTCGCTGAGCCCGGCAATGATGGTCCAGATCGAAAAGATGATCGCCGGCGTGGTCGCTTCCGTCGCAAGAACATAGGCTATGACAGGTAGTGTTACCAACACCGCCGGCACCTGCACGATGGCAAACAATAGCACCAAAAGCGTCAAAACTCCGGCTGCCGAAAGACCTATCGCAAAAAAGCCTATCCCGATCAGCAGCGACTGGATGACGGCCACGCCGACTACGCCGACCGCCACACCTCGAATCGTCGCGGCCGTCATTGCAACTAGCCGGGTACCTTGTGCCTTGCTGCCGGTGATACGTTCCAACAGACGTCTGGCGAACTCGGTGGCGCCCTCGCCATAGGCGATGAGCACGGCAGCGACTGCGAACGAAAGCACGAATGACAGCTGACCGGCGGCCAAACCGCCCGCGAACGACGCCAGCCATGATGCAACTCCACCTAGCATCTTGCCGTACTTGGCAAGCGCCGCCGGCATGTTTGTCGCGACGAGAGCCCATGTCTCGGTCAATTTCTGGCCGACCAGCGGGAGGTCGACAAGCCATGTCGGCGGCGGTGGCACCGTCAGGCTGCTGTCTTGCAAGCCCGAGACGAACTCAAGTATGGAAGATCCAAGCGACGTCACAACCATGACCAATGGAACCAGCAGCAGCGCAACGCTGACCAACCCGATTAACGTCGCCGACCAGCGATTGCCGACCCGGGCAACCAAGCGTTGGTGCAGCGGATAGAGCATGACCGCGAGGATCACCGACCACAACAGGATGCCAGCAAAAGGCAATATGATGCGGCTACAGGCAAAGATCAGTAAGGCTACTAGTCCGATCTGAAGTGCTGCGTCGAGCATTCTTAAAAGCGACGGCGCGCGCTCAGGGATTGTTACCTTCGGCTCCATTGTTGCTGGCCCCCTTCCCAGCCAATCCGGATTTCCCAGGTAGCTTGGTACTCTGGCTGATTATTTACCTGTTTCGGTCTTCCTGCAAGGCAGACGCAAAAGTGCTCGCTGGACGCGCCCCCAACAGGCCATTTGAGAAGCCGATGCCACCTCAGCCTGGCTCGGTTCTATGGGCGGATACCTGGGTTATGCATCGCATCGGTGGCCGTTGCGATGGCTGCAGCTTAGGACTAAATTGCCATTCCAACGCAGGTGCTGGCGCAAGGAGAGCCTCGGCGCGACGGCCGCGTGGTCTTAGGGGAAACGTCATGGCGTCGGATACAACTGGGGCCCCTCAAAATGATGCTCCAAATACAGTGAGCGCGCCTGTTAAAGAGAAAAACCCGCAGCGCACGGTCGCAATCACCGTGCTCCTGGTGGCTTTGCTTCTGTTCGTCGTGACGGTGTTCATGGAGCGGCGTACTCCTTCTTCCTCGCAGGCGACCGTCAGTGCATACGTCGTTGGCGTAGCGCCGGAGGTTACCGGGCGGGTCATTGAAGTGGGCGTGACCGACAATAGCGCCGTGACGTCCGGCCAGATGCTGTTTCGCCTGGACCCGCAACAGTACCGGCTCGCCGTTGCCGAGGCGGAAGCACGCCTTGCAGGGGTAGGTCAGACGATCGGCGCTTCGACGGCGTCCGTCGATGTCGCCCAGGCCAAGGTGGTGGAGACGAAGGCAGTGCGCGCCAACGTCCAGGATCAAGCCACCCGCGCCATGGAACTTGTCAGGCGCGGTATCTACGCCCAGGCGAAATATGATGAGGCCGCGGCCGCGCTGGATCAGGCAGATGCAGGCGTGGATGCAGCCACAGCCGACCTCGTGCGGGCTCAGGAGGAGCTTGGACCTGCGGGAAAGGACAATCCACAATTGAAGGAGGCGCTCGCGGCGCTTGAAACCGCTCAGCTTGATCTGCTGCGCACGACGGTTTCAGCGCCGGCGGAAGGCGTCGTCACCAATCTTCAGCTTTCCGTCGGTGGTATGCTCAGCGCTGGCGAGAGTGCAATGACTTTCATCGATACCGGCACGATTTGGATCACCGCCGCGTTTAAGGAAAACAGCCTTGAGATGGTTGCCGCCGGCGACCGTGTGGAGGTGCTTTTCGATGTTCTCCCCGGTCAGATTTTCGCCGGGACCGTTGAAGGCATCGGGATGGGAGTGGCTCAGGGGAGCGTCGACCCAGCGACGGGCCTGCCGAAGATTTCCACAGACACTGGATGGGTGCGAACGCCGCAGAGCTTTCCCGTCCGCCTGGTTCTCGACGAAGGGCGGCCCAAGGGCGTTCGGTACGGTTCGCAGGCGAATGTGGTCATCTATACCGGGGACCATCCGGTCACCAATGCGCTCGGCAGTCTCTGGATCCGAATTCTGTCGGTCCTGACCTATGTCAGCTGACACGTATCTTTCGCACGAGGAGGACCGCGTCAATGTAAAGCGCAAGGGTCTGCGCATAGCGCTTGCCGTTGCGGTCGGCTTTTCCTGTTCAGTTTATTCGGGGGCTATCATCCCCTTCCTCGGGCCATTGTTTGCAGCACAGTTTCTCATCGCCAGTGATCGCCCTATGTCGTTGCAAAAGGCGTTAGCGGTCACTTTGTTTATTCTTGTCGTCGGGGCACTTCTGCAATTCGTAACGATGCTGACTGGCGACCGGCCGCCGGTTCTGTTGCTACTGCTTGGGCTGATTTACTTTGGATGTTTCTACCAGCAGGCGAACGGCAAGGGCGGCCCCACAATCTTTCTTGTTCTGGTCATTGCGGTTATGGTGCCGCTCCTCACAATTCTGAACGAGGATCTCGGCGACACCATTCTAATGATCCTGGTGCAGGGTGTGGTGACCGGAATGCTCTTGATGTGGCTGGCATATGTCTTTATCCCGGACAAAGGCAGCCCCACTGTTAAGCCGGCGACGGCGACGACATATCCGCGTGCGGCACACTACGCTGCCGCCAACACCACCATACTCCTGATCGCGGTGGTTGCCTGTCTGACACGCGAAGCGCTAGCCACGGCGATTGTCATTCCGATAACAGTCGTGTCACTGCTCTCACAATTCGACGCAACAGCCAGCACGCGCGCGGCGCTGGGGATCGTGATAACCAATATCACTGGAGGCGTGGCCGCGTCCGTCGCATTCGGGCTGCTTCAGCTACGGCCGTCCCTCATTTTCCTCTTTCTATTGGTCCTGCTGGCCGGCCTGGTATTTGGCGGTCGTGCCGCCATGCGTGCGCCGGCCGCCAAACTTTACGCGGGCGCCTTGACGATCTTCCTCCTCGTATTCGGAACCGGCGTCTCACCGCTTCCGGGGTCTGCCGCCGAGTCCTTCTCCACCCGCGTCACTTACATACTGGTGGCCATCGCCTTTGCCACATTCATGACGACGTTGCTTTGGCCTCGGCAGGAAGGCAGTCGCGATTGAGTGCTTGTCGGCGGCTGACGCGCGCCGATTGATCGCTGCCTCCTCCTTGGCGAGCCGCGGAGGCTGACAACCCAGCGGACATCATCGCGAACAGCGCCAGAGTGCAGCGTCTCTCGCCAACTAACCCCGTAGTCAACGCGAATGGCCGCTGTTGCCGCGACCGCTTGTGGCGGAAAAAGTCGGTTTTTCTATAAGGTCTGATTATTTGAAGAGTCGTAGAGGCCGACACAGAAAATTGGCGTGGGGGGCCTGCCAATTTTCGATCAAGCAGCGTGTAAGCCGTGTAGCGGAACTGATTCAGCATCAAGCAGCAAACATTCACGCAGAACGTGAATTGGCCGACTTTTCGGCAAACCCACGATTTGGGACTTTTTCAACAATATCGGCACAAAGAAGCCCTCGCAGGCTTTGAGAACCGCACTAAGTGCTCTTCTTGTCCCATTCCAACAGCAGTCTGTCCTGAACATCGATCGGCCCATGCAAATCAAGGCTTTGCGGGCATGAAATCAACACCGGTTCAATTGGGACAGCGGAACAAGCCTTCGCGATGGCCCCGGAAAAGGAGGAACGCGTTTCGTGTCCAACAAATCCACTGGCCTCAATTTTAGTATGATGTAATTTTGACGCAGCCATCCATAGGCTGCATCCCAAGCTTGCCTTTCTCCCTTGGTTACGGAGTTATCATCGATGCGCGTCGCATTCGTCGGGACAGTCGAGGGTTCGAGGATCGCTCTTGAAGCGCTCGTGTCTGTGGGTCGCCCGCCCGGCCTGCTCCTCACCCTTCCCGGTGCAAAAGCAGGTCGGCATTCGGATCATGCCGACCTTATGCCGATTGCGCGAAGAGCAGGGATCGAGGTTGTCGAAACCTCTGATGTCAACGACGAGGCCACGCTTGCAACCCTCCGACAATTCGCGCCCGATGTCATCCTTGTCATCGGGTGGTCTCAGATCTGCGGCCCCCAGTTTCGAAGCATCCCTGCACGCGGTTGCCTGGGTTTCCACCCGGCCGCCTTGCCAAGGCTACGGGGGCGGGGAGTCATCCCCTGGACGATACTCTGCAACGAAAAGGTCACGGGATCGACCCTCTTCTGGCTCGATGATGGCATGGATTCCGGCGACATCCTGCTGCAACGATTGTTCGATGTCGCCGCCGACGAGACCGCGCGGACCCTCTACGACAAGCATACGCGCAACCTGTCGGAGATGATCGTCGAGGCGACGGATTTTCTGGAGAAGGGCTCGGCGAAAGGTATCCAGCAAGACGAACAGGGCGCAAGCTATTGCGCGCGCCGAAGAGCCGAGGATGGGTTGATCGATTGGCGAAGTTCGGCCGTGGACATCGAGCGCCTCATTCGCGCCGTCGGCGATCCTTATCCCGGGGCATTCACCTTTTTCGGCGATCGCAAGATCGTTGTCACCCGCGCGACCGTGCACCCGAATGCGGGCAAATATATCGGCCTTGCGGGCCAGGTCCAAGTGTACACGAAAGCCGGCTTCCTCGTCTTGTGTGGAGACGGCAATTGCCTGGAAGTCATTGACTGGCAGGGGGATCGGCCAGCGTTACATGGCAAGCTGACAGATGGCCGCCCGGGACTTTAGACAGGGGCAGCTTGAATCCAGGACGACAGGCGCCAACGGAGGGCTTTAACGATGAGCAGACGGGAGTTGTGCGTTCTCTTTTCTTCCGCCGGACGGCGGGTCGAACTCATCCAGTGCTTTCGCGCCGCGGCCGCGCGGCTTGATGTGACGCTGCGAGTAATCGCGTGTGACAGGAGGCCGGAGCTCAGTGCCGCCTGTCATACGGCCGATCGGGCATACGCCGTGCCCAGTTGTGACGACGAGGCGTTCATCGATGCCGTCGCCGACATCTGTCAAACAGAAAACGTCGATCTCGTGGTGCCGACAATCGATCCCGAATTGTTGCCGTTTTCCCTTAACGCCGAGCGCCTCGCCGTGGCAGGGACACGGATCCATGTGAGCCCACCCTTGGTGGTGGAAATCGCCCGGGACAAGTTGCGTACGATGCACACGTTCCACCGGGCGGGCCTCGCCGTCCCACGCACCGATACGCTGGAGAATGCCCGCCAGGCGATCTCCGACTGGACGTGGCCGGTCTTCGTCAAGCCGCGCTCAGGCAGCGCCAGTCGCTCCATCAGTGTGATCCACGAGCCAAGCGGTCTTCCTAAAGACTTCGCCGAACCGATGATCGTCCAGGAATACCTCTCCGGCCCCGAATACACGATCAGCATGTTCATCGATCGTGATGGCGTGGCCCGATCTTGCATCGCACACGAACGGCTCTCGGTGCGGGCGGGCGAAGTCGAGAAGGGGCGAACTGTGCGCCTGGCGGAGCTTCCCGCGCTTGCGCGCGGGATGGCTGAGGCACTGCCCGACGCACGCGGCGCCCTCTGCTTTCAGGCAATCGCCGATGCAACCCGCGGATTGCAGGTAATCGAACTCAACGCGCGGTTCGGAGGCGGTTATCCGCTTGCCGATCACGCCGGGGCGTGTTTCGCGCAGTGGCTGCTTGAGGAAGTCGCCGGCCTTCCCGTCAGCGCCAACGACGATTGGCGAGATGGAGTACTCATGTTGCGCTATGATCAGGCTCTTTTTGACGGGTGACCAAATGCGCTCCTTTGCTCGCGGGATCATCTTTGATCTCGATGATACACTCTATTTAGAGCGCGACTTCGTCTTCAGCGGCTTTGCGGCTGTCGGCGCATGGTGGCAGCAAAGAACCGGACAGACCGATTTTGCTGCGCGGTGTGCCCGTCTTTTTGCGGCGGGAGTCAGGGGCCAGGTTTTCGATCTTGCGCTTGCGGAAACGGAGGGCGAGGTCGACCCTTCTCTGATAGAGCAACTGGTGACGATTTACCGGCACCATCAGCCATCAATCTCGCTTGCCCCCGACGCGGCGCGTTTTTTGTTCGATCGCCCGAACGATGACTTCATCGGCATCATCACCGATGGACCAGTCTCGACCCAGCGTTCGAAAATCAGGGCCCTTGGACTCGAGCATAAAGCTGACCTCGTCCTCTTTACGGATGCCTGGGGCATATCCTATCGCAAGCCACACTCAAGAGCATTCGAAGCTGTCGAGACTGCGTCGCATTTAACGGCATCGCAACTCACCTATGTTGCCGACAATGCCATCAAGGATTTTGTCACGCCCCGAACGAGGGGTTGGCAGACCGTTCAAATCCTGCGCGACGATCGCATCCACTGGTGCGACGCGCCGACGCCGATGCACCAGGCACAATCACGAATCGTTACATTCGACGAACTCGAGTTAGCGATCGAACGCTTTCCTTAATCCTCTCGCTTGTAGCAATTCGGCACTTGCGAACCTAAATGATTGATCTTTATCGTCGTCTGTCTACGTTATCAAAATCCATCGATGTTGTAGATTACATTGATCGCCCCAAAGGATTAATCCTTCAAAGTTAGTTTACTTTCCAAAATCAAAGTGGTCTCTAGAGTTCAATGCAAATAGGGAAAAGGTAAAACACGCTCCGACACCAAACAGGTCGAGAGCGTATATCTTTTTTATGCTATGGAATTGACGGAATTCCACCAGAAGTAACGCATATACTTTCGGTCGTATTACTCGCCCGGCCCATTCTGGCCACCGGTTAGCGAAGCCATGTCGAAGGAGGGGCGTTATGTTTCGCATTCCGACCGCCTTTAAGGCGTTTTACGGTGCGTGGGCATTTCGTGTAATGAATCATCGAGCCATCGCAGACAGCGCAGCGTTCCCGGCAACGGCCCGGGACGCCGCGATCACACTTGCGCAGCTTGGCGTCAGGAAACTCAAATCGGCCGCTCGTGGCGCACGAAAGAACGCTGCTCTCTATGCGGTGGATTTGGCATCCGCTGCGATCGCGCTTTTCCTCGCACTATTCCTGCGGTATGGGCCTGGAGGCCTGAGCGATCGCCCCGATACGATGCAGATCCTGGCCTGGTCGTCTGCCCAGTATTTGGCGGTCTGCGCGGCCATGTTCCCGCTCTCGGGTCTCTACAGTCGAAACTGGAAATACGGGTCAATCAGCGATCTTGTGATTATCATCCGCGCGGTGGTACTGACCTCGCTCGTCCTCATCGCCCTCTTGTTTTTCTCGACACGCCTCACCGATATGCCGCGAACTGTCGTGCCGCTGCAATCGCTGCTTTTGATGGCCTTCCTTGCGACCTCCCGCTTAAGCTTCCGCGCAGACGAATTCCTGCCTTCCAAAAACAAGCGATCGGATAAGGCCGACCCCGATGGCCATCGCCACCGCGTTCCCCTGCTTCTGGTGGGAGCCGGCAACGCCGCGGATCTCTATCTACGCGCTTTGTCTCGCGATCCGGCGGCGCCCTATGTGCCGGTCGCCTGTCTCGACACGAGTGAATCTCAGGTTGGCCTGATGCTGCATGGGGTACCGATCGCAGGCAGGCTCGAGGATCTGGAACAGGTCGTCGCCGATCTCAGGGCCGAGGGCAAGCAACCCTGCCATATCGTTTTCACCGAACCCCTGTCGTCCTTCGACGAGACGGCTTCGGGTGAGTTGCTGCAGGCCGCCGAACGCCTTGGGATCGCAGTCTCGCGGCTGCAAAGCGCCACGGAGTTCAAGCAGACCAGTAACGAGAACCCATACGAGCTCCGATCGATCGAAATGACTGATCTCCTCGAACGACCGCAGGCCGCCCTCGACAAGGACGCCATCAGGCGCTTGATTGCCGGCCGGCGAGTTCTCATCACTGGGGCAGGCGGGTCGATCGGCAGCGAACTTACCCGCCAGATCGCCGCTTGCGGCCCGGCCGAGATCGTCCTGGTCGACAATACCGAATTCAATCTCTATTCGATCGACCTGTGCCTAAAGGAAGAGTTTCCGGAGATCCGCCATTCGAACTGCCTTTGCAGCGTTCGGCGCAGCCAGAGGGTCAATGAGATCTTCGAAGCGCACCTGCCGGAACTGGTCTTCCACGCCGCCGCGCTCAAACATGTGCCCATGGTTCAGATCAATCCCTGCGAAGGCGTCCTGACCAATGTCATCGGCACCATGAACGTCGCGAACGCAGCCAAGCGATTCGGTGCGCTCGCCATGGTGCAGGTGTCTACCGACAAGGTGGTGAACTCCTCCAGCATAATGGGCATGACGAAACGGCTTGCCGAACTCTATTGCCAAGCGCTCGATCTCGATGGTGTCACAAGCGGGCAGGGACCCCGCTTCATGACCGTTCGCTTCGGCAACGTGCTTGGATCAAGCGGATCCCTTATCCCGCTCTTCAAGCATCAGTTGGCCAAGGGCGGTCCGTTGACGGTCACGGACGCGAGAATGACGCGTTTCTTCATGACCATCCGAGAGGCCGTCGAGCTGACGCTTCAGGCATCGGCTTACGGTTTTCAGAAGCAGATAGGCCAAGGCGAAATCTTCGTTCTCGACATGGGCGAGCCTGTGAAGATCATTGACATCGCTCGACGCATGATCCGTCTGGCGGGCTTCGTGCCGGACAAGGACATCATGATCGAGATCGTTGGATCCCGACCGGGCGAAAAGCTGTTCGAGGAACTGTTCGATCCGACCGATAAGCGCATCCAGTCGGCCATCCCGGGCGTGCTTGGAGCGGTCCCTCAACCCGTGCCATCTTCGGTGTTGAAGAGCGCATTCAATCGTATGCAGCGCGATGCCGAACGATGTGACGAGAGTTCTGTTCTGGCAGCGATCGCGCAATTGTTGCCGAATGCGGAAATCCCCCAAGACATGATTTCGGCAGCAAGGGCGGCTCGTCAATCGACCGGTCGCAGTCCTGGCGTTATCGCGCTTAGCAAAAAGACGGCGGTGCGGCCGCAGACCACCAGCAGGCCGCGTCAGTAGGTATTGGTGTACGCAAGGAAGGAGCATGGCATGGCAGGGATCCCCGTACTTCATTGCATCACGGGGCTGAATGTCGGCGGTGCGGAATACATGCTCGCGCGCTTTGGCGCAAAGCTCGCTCAAACGCCTTACGACCCTTCCGTGCTGTCGCTGATGTCGCCCGGCCCGATCGCGCGCGATTTGCAAGCGGCCAACATCGACGTCGCGACACTCCAAATGAACCAGTCTCGACCAGGCCCTCGTGCCTTGGTCAGACTGCGTGCGATCGTGAGATCGTCTCGCCCGAGCCTGCTTCACGGATGGATGTATCACGGCAATGTCGCCGCATCGCTCGGAGCGCTGCTCGGCGAGCGACAGCCCACCATATGGAGCATTCACCACTCCATCGCCAACCTCGCCTCAGAGAAACTGCTGACACGTGCCGTGATCCGGCTGAGCGCTTCCCTTTCCCATCGCACATGCGCAATTTCCTACTGTTCGCGGGTGTCGGCCGACCAGCACGAAGCGCTGGGTTTCGATCCGGACAAGCGGCGTATCATTCCAAACGGTGTCGATTGCGATCAGTTTCGCCCACGGCCCGACGCCCGACGGTATCTCTGCGACGCGCTCTCAGTGCCCACTGAGCGCTTTCTTGTCGGCAATGTCGCGCGCGCACATCCGATGAAGGACCATGGCACCTTCGTGCGTGCAATCGCCACGCTTCGCAGCCTGGGGCTTGATGCTCACGGGATCCTGATCGGCGACGGCCACGAAAATGGGATCGTCCGACATTTGGCGGCCGAACTCGGCATAACACCGATGATCACCGTCTCAAACGCGCGTGCGGACATTGACCGCCTGATGCCGGGCCTCGACCTATTCATGCTGTCGTCGGCTTGGGGGGAAGCATTTCCACTGGTCGTGGCTGAAGCAATGGCCAGTGGCGTGCCGGCGATCGCCACCGATGTCGGAGACTGCGCATGGCTGCTAGGAGACCGGCAGATGGTCGTTGAACCGGAAAACGCAGATGGTCTTGCAAAACTTGCCGCGTCGATCCTCTGCCTGTCGCAAAGCGCCCGGCGGCAACTGGGAGAACGCGCGCGTAGGCGCGTCGTCGAGCGGTTCTCGCTGAGATCCTACGTCGACAGCCACCTCGCGCTCTACGACGAGGTCCTCGACCAGCAAGCCACCAACGCGGCGCGGCAAATTGGGTGGCAGGCACCGGTCAACGCAGCCCGTCGTATGCGGTAGTGGCCATGAAGGCATCAAAAACCGTTCCCAGCAAAACAGAAGCACCCCGCACCAGGATAGTCCTGATTGCGAGCTTGACGTCGTCGCTAACGAATTTTCGTCGCGAATTGATCAAGGATCTTGTCAAGGCAGGGTTTGATGTCGATGCCATGGCCCCTGACCATGATCCGATCGTGGAAAAAGAACTGGATACGCTTGGTGTGCGTTTCATCCGAATTCCCATGTCGAGGGCCGGGCTGAACCCCTTTGTCGACCTTGTGACGCTCGCCGCACTGGTCCGTCACTTCCTGAAAGAACGTCCGGCGGCGATCCTGCCCTATACGATGAAACCGATCATCTACGGCGGCATTGCCGCGCGGCTCTGCTCGGTGCCCCATAGGTTCTTTCTCGTCACCGGACTCGGCCATATGTTCGCTGTCGAGCCTGACGAAAGCGCCGTTCGCCGATCGCTGCGCTCGATGTGCGTCGGGCTCTACCGATGCGCGATGAAGAAGGCACGGGCCGTCTTCGTATATAACGAAGCGGATCTTGCCGACATCAGAGAGCGCCGGCTGGTCGACGACCCCTCTATTGTCTCTACAGTGCCGGGCTCGGGCGTCGATCTTGATTACTACCACGCATCGACGCCACCGCTTAAGCCGACGGTTTTTCTTCTGATCGCCCGGCTCCTGCGCGACAAGGGCATCCCAGAATATGTCGCTGCGGCGCGGACAATCCGCGCACGCCACCCCGACGCCGTCTTCCAACTGCTGGGGCACTACGATCCCAACCCGACGGCGATCAGCGAAGGAGAAGTCGCTGGATGGGTGCAGGAAGGTGTGGTGCAGTATCTTGGAACCACCCGCGATGTGCGTCCGTACCTTGCGGCCTGCAGCGTGTTCGTGCTGCCCTCCTACTACCGGGAAGGCATCCCCAGAAGCATTCTGGAGGCGATGGCGACCGGACGCGCAATCATCACGACGGATCTACCCGGTTGCAGGCAAACGGTGGACCCAGGTGTCAACGGCGTTTTGATCGAGCCTCGCAGCGTCTCGTCGCTTGTTGAAGCGATGGAAGGCTTCATTGAAAAGCGTTCCGCGATTGCCGCCATGGGACGCGCTTCGCGTCGGATGGCGGAAGAACGGTTCGACGTCAGGCTGGTAAACCGCCTGCTTCTTGCGCGTATGCAAATAGACGACAAAGCGACGACCGCATGCACCGACGATAGTCAGCACCAACCCTCAGGCGGGGCTGCGGCCCAGGCGACGAAGTGAGGGTTGGCGAAGTCGCAATCGCTCACCTGCCGGCACTTGCCATACCTCAAGACCGAGCCGTCCAGGCGCAGCACCGTTCCGCCGGCAGCAGCCAATACCGCATCACCGGCGGCAGTATCCCACTCCATCGTCCGGCCAAAACGCGGATAGACATCCGCCCGCCCCTCGGCCAGCAGGCAGAATTTTAGGGATGAACCAACCGAGGTACACTCCTGGACATGGTGCCGGGCAAGGAATCTCTCGGTTTCCGCGCAGGAATGGCTGCGGCTCGCGACCGCGATCATCGCGGTTTCACGACCGCGCGCGCGGATCTCCCGTCGCTCGCACACGCGACCGAAGCGATCGATCTCCAGACGCTGCGCGATGCCACCGGCCGCAACATAGGCTCGTCGCAAGGCCGGGGCATACACGATACCGGCAATCGGCTTGCCGTTCTCGATAAGGGCAATGTTCACAGTGAAATCGTCACGGCGAGCAATGAACTCTTTGGTGCCATCGAGTGGGTCGACCAGATAGAAGGTGCCTTCCTCAACGGAGGGAGCACAGCCCGCAGCTGCCGCCTCCTCCCCGACGATGGGGGTGCCGGGCGAAACTTTGGCGAGACGTTCGAATATCACCGCCTCAGCTCTGAGATCAGCTTCGGTAACGGGCGATCCATCGGCCTTCGCAACGGCGTCGGCGCCGGCATGATAGACATCGAGAACGGCGATGCCCGCAGCCAGTGCCGTCTCCTCGAAAAGTTCGGACAACGCGTTCATTGCAACTGTCGCCGTGCGAGAAAATCTTCGATCTGGAGGGCGAGATCCGTCGGCTCGCTGTCGATCGTCGACAGGCGCAGCTCCGGATGCTCCGGCTCTTCATAGGGTGACGAGATGCCAGTGAAATTGGCGATCTTGCCGGCACGGGCTTTTTCATAAAGCCCCTTGGGATCGCGGCGAGCGCATTCCTCGATCGGCGTATCCACGAAAATCTCGATGAATTCACCTTCGGCCATCAGTTCGCGCGCCATGCGCCGCTCGTCACGGAACGGCGAGATGAAGGAAACCAGAACGATCAGGCCGGCATCCGCCATCAATTTTGCCACCTCGGCCACGCGCCGGATGTTTTCCACCCGATCTTCGTCGGTAAAGCCCAAATCCCTGTTCAGGCCGTGTCTGACATTGTCGCCGTCGAGAAGATAGGTATGCCTGCCATGGGCATTGAGGATCCGTTCGAGCGCGTTGGCGATTGTCGATTTGCCAGAGCCGGAAAGCCCCGTGAACCACAGGACGGCAGGTGTCTGCTGTTTCTGCGCACTTCGCGCCTGCTTGTTGACGTCCATGGCGTGCCAGTGGACGTTGGCCGCGCGCCTCAATGGGAAATCGATCATGCCGGCGCCAACGGTGTCGTTGGTCAGGCGGTCGACGATGACGAAATTTCCGGTGGTCTTGTTGTCCTTGTAGGCGTCGAAGGCGATCGGAGCCTGCGTCGAGATATTGCAGACGCCGATCTCGTTCATCGTCAGCGATTTGGCTGCCTCCCGGG
Source organism: Ensifer sp. Root31 (assembly GCF_001424825.1). NCBI lineage: Bacteria > Pseudomonadati > Pseudomonadota > Alphaproteobacteria > Hyphomicrobiales > Rhizobiaceae > Ensifer > Ensifer sp. Root31. The sequence continues at coordinate 71,427 of NZ_LMCO01000017.1, forward strand.
CAAAACTGTTGACGTTCACGCGATGCTTGAGCTTGGTGATCGTCGCGTTGACGCTGTCGGTTTCGGTCCTCAGGATATAGCTGCGGCCCGGAAGCAAAGGGTTGGCGTCGAACCAGATAACATGAGCTTGCAACTGATCGGCGACGAAAGGCCGTGACGATGGCGACGTCAGCATGTTGCCGCGGGAGGCATCGACCTCATCTCTAAGAACCAGGGTAACGGCCTGGCCGGCCTCGGCGCCTGCGACTTCTCCGTCATAGGTCACGATGGATTTGATCGCCGTCTTTTGTCCAGACTTGGCGACCGTGACCGGATCACCGACGGCTATCCGGCCGGACGCAATCTCGCCGGCATATCCGCGGAACCCGGCATTGGGCCGATTGACCCATTGTATTGGAAAGCGGAAAGGGCGATCGGCGCCCTCTTTGCCGACGTCGACGGTTTCGAGATATTCGAGCAGGCTCGGACCCTGGTACCATGGCGTGTGCAGTGACCGGGAGGTGACGTTGTCACCATAACGCGCTGATACGGGAATGGCCTGCACCGTTTCAAAACCGAGCGTCAGCACGAATTTTCGATAGTGGGTCTGTAGCGCTTCAAATATGCTCGAGCGATAGCCGACGAGATCGATCTTGTTCACCGCAACAACCACATGGCGAATGCCAAGAAGCGAGGCGAGGTAGGTGTGGCGGCAGGTCTGCGGCAGCATGCCGTGCTGGCTGTCGACCAAGATAATCGCCAGATCCGCCGTCGATGCGCCGGTCACCATATTGCGGGTATATTCCTCGTGGCCGGGCGTGTCGGCGACGACGAACTTGCGCTTGGCGGTCGAGAAGTAACGGTAGGCGACATCTATGGTGATGCCCTGTTCTCGTTCCGCCTCAAGCCCGTCCAGCAGCAGCGAGTAATCGAGGTGATCGACCTTTCCCTGCCGTTCGCTCTCCCGTCCCAGGTCCGCGACCTGATCCTCCAGGATTAAGCCGCCGTCATAGAGTAACCTGCCGATCAAGGTGGATTTTCCGTCGTCGACCGATCCGCAGGTGATGAAGCGAAGAAGCGACTTGCTACCTTCGACATCAAGGAGCCCCGCCACTTCAGGCGAAAATACCGAAGGTTGACCGTGCATCAGAAGTATCCTTCCCGCTTCTTCCTTTCCATGCCGGACGCTTCGTCGCGATCGACAAGCCGGTTGCGCCGCTCCGAGGAGCGGCTGAAGACCATCTCCTCGATGATCTCGGGAACAGTCGTTGCCTTGGACGGGATGGCGCCGGTGAGCGGGTAGCACCCCAAGGTGCGGAAACGCACTTGGCGCTGACGGACGATCTCGCCCGGCTGCAGCGGCATGCGGTTATCATCAACCATGATCAGCATGCCGTCCCGTTCGACGACCGGACGTTCGGCGGCGAAATAAAGCGGGACCACCGCGATGCTTTCCTGCAGGACATATTGCCAGACATCCAGTTCAGTCCAGTTCGAGAGCGGGAAGACCCGCATGGTTTCTCCCGGCGTGAGCCTGGTATTGAAGGTCTTCCACATCTCCGGTCTCTGTCGCTTGGGATCCCAAGCCTGACCGGCAGTGCGCAAGGAAAAGATCCGTTCCTTCGCCCTCGATTTTTCCTCATCGCGCCTCGCGCCCGCGATCGCCACGTCGAAGCGATGTTTCTCCAGCGCCTGGCGCAATGCCACCGTCTTCATGAGGTGCGTGTGGACGTTCGAACCGTGCTCGAAAGGACTAATGCCTTGAGCGACACCATCCTCGTTGATGTGAACGATGAGCCTGAGATCGTTGTCCCGTGCGACTTGGTCCCTGAAGGCGATCATCTCCTTGAACTTCCAGGTCGTATCGACGTGAAGCAGTGGAAACGGCGGTTTTGCAGGAAAGAATGCCTTCATCGCCAAATGAAGCAGCACGCTTGAATCCTTGCCGACGGAGTAAAGCAGCACTGGGTTGGCGGATGTTGCCGCGACCTCCCTCATGGTGTGGATGGCTTCGGCCTCAAGGCGGGCAAGATGCGAAAGAGCCATGCGACAACCCCTTTGTGTCGCGTTGCGAAATCGACCGGCGCAAATCAATTGTCGTCGGGAAAGCGGCAAAGCGGCTTCCCGAAACAGGTTTCGTAAATGATGTTCGAATTTAAGGTCCGCGCCGCCCCGGTGGCAATTAGCGAGAACGGGTTAGCCTAAAAGGGTAGGTCGGGTCAGGCGTGTCGCCCCTGCGCCCCCTGGTAGTGGGCGATAATGGCCTTCGGGGAAATCGGCGCCTGCGCTTTCCGACCATAAAAATACACGCCGCTTGCGCCATCCTCCGCAAAGCGTGCGGGAATGATCGCATCCAGATATTGCGTCCAGAAGAAGGCGAGCTTTGCAAGCTTGCCCAGCATCACCGACCGAAAGACACTGCGAACGAGATAGTCAACTGACCACATGAACTGCGTGCCGGGGCCACCATTGGCCCCAGATGAAATCGTCTCGAACCAGCGGAACAGATATCGATGGCCGCTTTCGCTGAACCGGGTGAAATCGAATGCTCCCTCGTGCACCTGCTGCATGAAGGGCGTTTCAGCGTAGACGAGCCCCTTGTCGCTCAGGACGCGCCAGATCTCGGACACGACCTGGGCAGGCTGGAGGACGTGCTCAAGAACGGCCTGGATGACCACTGCGTCGAAAAAATCGTCCGGCAAGGGAATCTGATGGGCGTCGGCTATGAACTGGGTGAGGGGGGATGCATAGACGTCGAAGGAGTAGACGCTGATCTCCGGATGCTCATAGAGGGGTTCCATTCCTTGGCCAATACTCCCGCCGCCGATGACAAGAAGCTTGGCCGGGCGGGCCGCGGTCGTCTGCAGGTCATCAACCAATCGACTGACGTTGGAGACAGTACTCTTTTTTGTCGGCGAGAGCAGTTTCTTGAAGAACCTCGTCAAGCGACCGTATTGTTTGCGCTCGATGGGGCTTGCCGCCTTCGAGCGTAAGAAATCGCCTTCGCTAAACACGGATTCCGAAAAATCGATCATAACCGGCTTGCCGTCGACCAGGCGATAGGACATCTCGGGGTTCTCGGGACAGACCGGTTTCAGCACATCGGGTGAAACGCGCGCCAGTTTCGAACCGGTGCGCGGGCAACGCAATGCTTCAAGGCATTCTTCCACTTCGACCAGCATCACTTATCCTCGCCCTCAGCAACTGGAACCGCATCTGACAGTTTGCGTTGCGACAGAAACTTGCGTTCCTTCAAACAGTTCCCGCGCACGAGCTAGCGAATAGGACCTAACCCTGACCTAGGGCGTCCGGCCCGCAATATTCGCGCAGGCGTTAGCGCTCCATTGCCGATGCTCCTTTTCTCCACAGCGCGACAATAGCTTGTTGCCAGTCCTAGCGTAAGGATTATTGGGACAGTCCAGAACCGCCCATAAAGGTGAGGAAACGCATTAGCCATCAACGCGAACATAGACACGCTGACAAGCGCGCAGGCAGCGTAAGCTGCACCTCCCGGCACGCGATACGTCCGCACAATCGGGAGAAACGTGGCAGCAATCATAACACCAAAACCTATGGCGGCCATGATTCCGCCTTCGGTCGACAACAAAAGATACAGGTTGTGCACGGGCTGCCTGATGGCGCTGGTGACTTGGTATTGATCGGCGCCGACACCTATCCACAATGTATCCTGCACTCGACCAAGGGCCTCATGCATCAATTCGACGCGATGGTCGAAGGTTCCAGCCTGGCTTAGATCGCCCGTTTCCAAGGCGCCGAGCACGCGTTTTTGAAAGACCGCCGGCAGGTAGTCGCGGCCGGAGTGCACAATCCAAATGGCAAAGGGTGTTAAACAGGCAAGGCCGACCACGACATACTTCCAGCTGCCGCTCAGGACCATGAACCCGAGGAAAGTGAACGCAAAGCCGGCCAGACCGGTATTCGAACCAGTCAGCAAGATGCCATAGGCCATGGTCGCCCCAATGACGATCGCATAGGCTTTGCCGATCTTTCCCTTGGAAGCCAGCAACATAAGCATCGGCATCGCGAGCGCGATTACTGCCGCGCATTCGTTCTCCCTTTCGACAAATCCCGTCAAGCGACCATTGCCGCTTACGAAAGCGGTGTTCTTCTGGCCATCGATATGGATCAGGTAAATCCCATGCAAGCACATGAGGAAGATCGACGCTACGTAGACCTTGGCGAAGGTCCACATGGTGCCCAGATCGCGCCCGCAAACAACAAGGGCAACAACCAGATAGGCGAACAGATACTGCCCGACGATGACGATGCCCCGTATCGGGGCGGTGGACAGAAGGCTGCTGATCATCAGCCCGGAGCACAGCAACAGCAGACCGCAAAGCCACACAGTCGCCGATGCGCGCCCCCACAGCCGTAGCGGCAATCCACCGGTAAGCGCACGCAACCCAAGAGCGGCGCAAAACAACAAGTCGCTCAGGGTGAAATAGAACATGTTCGTGCGCAAGAAATTCACCGCCGAAAGGAAAACGGCACACACGGCACAGGCGAATTCAATCCTTTGCCAAAAGGTGTGTCGGTCGGAGGAGATCGGCTGAACACCGGACGTTCGTGTCATGTGCGTCATTGACGTCGACCACAACCACTGGGAAATGAGCTCGTTATTCTACAGGCCACATATTTGCACACATGCTTGAAATGAATCCGCTAAAATTCCCTTTGACATTGTTCCCAAACTGCTCCCAAGTAAATAGGCGAATGTGAAGCCTAATATCACTTGTTGACCGACCGACGTGGACGCAGATGGCTCCAACGGAGGACTCGGGATAGGCCATCATGCTGTTATATGACCGAGAGTACGAAGCCGATGAGAAGGGTGGGCGCCGATTTGGACCAGTACCGCCGGTCTCGCGCGACACCTCGTCCTATGAACTTGCGGATATCGTCGACTTCTTCCGGCGCCACGCCAAGCTCATCTTGATTACAGCCCTGACGGGCACCCTGCTCGCTACCATCATTACCCTGTCGCTCACAAAGATCTACACGGCCTCTTCGACGCTCGTCTTCGACCGCAACGATATCCGGCCGTACGAAGCCGTCATCGAGTTGCAAAAACAGGAACGTGACAAGTCCGCGATGGAGACCGAAATGGATCTCATCAAATCTCGCGAATTCCTCGGCTTTGTGGTTGACGACTTGAATTTGATGGAAGACCCATACTTCAATGCCAGATTGTCAGCAGACGCTCAGCAAGACGCATCGTCGTTTTGGGGATGGCGGTGGTCTCCACGCAAAGCGCAGGCAGGACCGCGGCGCGTGACGGCGGGCCAGAATGTTCATCGACCCACTACCCTCGACCCAGTCAACCGTGATCGGGTCATCACAAAACTCGCCGATGCCATCTCTGCCGATCGCAAGGGCGAAAGCCTTGCGATGACAATTTACGTTCAGCATCCCTTGGCGCTTTATGCAGCCGAGATCGCCAATGGCGTAGCAGCGGACTACGTGGTTTGGTCAACCCAGATGAAAGAACTTGCAGCGCATGCGACTGTCGATACCCTTCGCACCCAGGCCAAAGATCTGGTGCAGTCGATAGCCAAGAAGGAACGCGAGATCGCCGACTTCACGATGCGCAGCGACCTGACATTCGATCCACGTGACGATGTTCTGCGTGCCCGCACCGAACAGCTCAATCAGCAGTTCATCCTGGCGAGGGTCGACGAAGCCGGCGCATGGGCGAAGTATAATGAGGCCAAGAACATTCTTTCAAAGACCGGCATCGACTCCGCCGGCCGCGTTATGACGTCGGACCTGCTCAGCTCGCTGCGAACCGAACAAGGAAAGCTGGAACGCGGCCGGGCCCAACTGGCCTCAAAATTTGGCAAGAACCACCCCCAGGTAGTCGAGGTCGATGCGGAATTGGCGTCGAATCGCCAAGTGATCGAAGGTGAAATCAATCGCACCCTCCAGGAACTGGAAAACGATGCGAAAGTCGCAACTGTCAGGGTGCAGAAATTCCAGGAGGAAGTCGGTCGGCTGCAGAAACAAATGCAGGACCGAAATCTCGATGAAATTCGCCGTCGCGAATTGGAGCGTGACCTACTGACCGAGCAGAAGCGCTATGATGCAGTGGTCCTGAGGCTCGGCACGCTCGATCCGGAGAAGGATGAGATCAAGGCCACGGCCCGCATTGCGTCGTTCGCCGAAGTTCCGATCGATCCGTCGTTTCCCAAGCCCGGCTTGCTCATTCCCATCGGCGGCTTAGCTTCGCTACTGCTGGGCATGGTTGGCGCGATGGCGGTCGAGGCGGCGGACGGACGCGTTCGGACGGCCCGCACGCTCGAAGCGATCGTCAACCAGCCGAACTATCTCTCCATCCCCGATCTAACGGCGACGTTGAAACCGGATCAAACGCTTTATCGCTCCATTCTCGCCGACCCACGCTCACCATTCGCACGCTCAATGCGCTCTCTATGTCTCGGCTGGAAGAGCCAGGACGCATCCAAAGTCGTCATGTTCTGCTCTCCTTCAGCCAATGAAGGCAAGACAACTTGTGCCGTGGGCATGGCGACCGTTGCCGCTCTGAACGGTTTGCGTTCCGTTATCCTGGACATGGACCCCGGCCCTACGGGGGCGACCACGATGATCGGAGCGCCGCAAAGGCCATTCAATCTCGATCTTGTAGCCGATGGCGCCACCGATCTGACCTCAATTAGCGCGCAAGCGCCTGACTTTCCTTTTGTTCACGTTCTCACCTCGCGTCTGACGCTCCAAGATCAGGAGCGTATTTTTGGAGAACTGCGCAGGCACTTCGATCTTATCATCGTCGATACGCCTGCGGCCGATAATGATGACGACGCGATCTGGCTCGCAAGCCATGTCGATGCGGTGTTTGTGGTTGCGGCGGCGGAGCGGACCTACGAGAAGAACCTCCTTGACCTTGTCGAGCGACTAACGACAAGCCGCGCAAGGATCATCGGGAGCATCCTAAATTTTGCCGGCATCTATCGGCCAAAGCCGGTGTGGAGATCGCCGCATGACTGGCTCAGGAGCAGGTTGGGCTCATGGAGGAGAACGGACAACTTGGCTTTGCAGGTCCGGCGCTCCTAACCCGAGTTCGAGCCATGGGTGGCGCCCCAAAAGCCTACACCGATGGGCGCTTGACATCTTCCATGGGGGCTTTCAACCAGTCGCCTAAGTCGCGGCCAAGCAAACCTGCAAGGCGGTCGGTCTCGTCCTCATAGTAACCGATCATTCGCGAGGTCAATTCCTTGTTGAGCGGTACATACTTGAACTCTGCCGAGATCATTGATCTCAAAAATTCGAAGCCTTTCGTGTCACGCAAGGGGGCAACGATCGGTTTAAGTGGCTTGAGTATCTGCCGTAATCTGGCGTCCACCAGAGGTTTGGTCTTGTCCTTTACCCTCTGAGCGACTGGCTCAAAAGCGGGGTTTCCGTCAAGGCCGAGAAACTGCCGCAGGTCCTGAACCTGCCCGGCGGCATCCCTCTTGAGGTCTTCGTAAAACAGAACGAGCAGCCTTTCCCGAGGGAAGAACTCGAGAAACCGGCGCAACTGCCGGAAATACAACCCACCCTCGAGGAACCTGCCGCCCGCACCCTGGCGCGGATCGAGATAGCGCTCGATGTCACCAGTCGCCTCGCCGCGGCGATGGAGCATGCAGTAGTCGGAATAGGCCCGCTCAACGGGATTTCTCAGCTGTGCCACCAGCAAGACGTGCGGCAGACTTTGGTGGATACGCGCCGCGGCGGCAGGGGTATCAAGGTAGGAGTTCGACTTCTCACCGATGACAAGACCCTCGCTGGTCGGCTTGAAATTCTCCAGATACCAACCATCTCCGCGATCGTGGTAGCGACTGAAATAATGGATCTCCGGATCCGGCATATGGACACGTGGATCCAATTGCAGCGATTGTTGCAACCAGGTGGTGGCGCTCTTCGTTGCGCCAATGATCAGGAAGTTGATATCGCCCATTTCCATCGTCTGCTCCTCAAGGCCAAACTCAGGGTGCTGTCCTTCTTACTCCAAAGCTCCGGTACTCGCGTCCAACGATGCGCTCGTAAAGCAGGCTGATGCCTTTGACATGAGCCTCGGTGCCATATTTCGTCAAAGCGTTTTCACGAGCCGTCGAACTGATGCGGCGATGTTCCCCGGCGTTCATCAGCAGTCTCGCCAGCGGATCGACGAAGGCCTCCGGCTTTTCAGGCTCAACGAGGAAACCAGTCACACCGTCGACGATTGCCTCGATGTTGCCGCCGTGGCGGGTCGCAATCACAGGGGTCTCGAGCAACATGGCTTCAATCAACGTCCGCCCGAAGGGTTCGTTGATGGCCGGAACCAGCAATGCGTCGAGCGCACTCATGCAAGGCGCGACCGGCGCGCGAAAGCCCATCATTTTGATACGCCGCTCGACTCCAAGTTCCAGCGCGCGCGCTCGCATCTCCGGTTCCGGGTTCGGAAGGTCTGGTGATGGGATTCCGAAGACGAGGCCAACCAGCGGGAAATCCGGAAAGCGCTGGAGGAAAGCGTGGATGACCTCGACAAACCTGACCGGGCGCTTCCTGTCGATCAAGCCCCCCACATAGCCGACGAAGCGGGTTTCCTCGGGCAGGTCGAGTTCCCTGACGAATTCGCGCCTGCAGTCTTCGCGATCGGGCAAAATGGTTGGGTGATCGAAGGGGCTGTGCAGTACGCTCAGCTTATGGGAAACCGGCAGGATCGGCCGCGTCGGCTGCACGTAGCGCGAGACCGTAACAATGTGATTTGCCAATAGAGGCGCCATGACGTTAACGCCGAAGGCATCGGGATCGCCGCGATGATGCCAAAGCAGCCGCGCGCCGGAAAGGCGAGCCGCCAGGGCCCAGGTCGCGTGCATCTGGCCGTCGTTGGTATGTACGATATCAACCTCATGTTCACGAAGGAATGAACTGAGTAGCGCAGTGGTTCGTGCATATCCAAAACCGCGCGAGAGCTTGCCAGCCACGCCATATGAATGGCGAGGCGACATCACCGCAACTTCGGGCGACTTGACGAAAGACACTCCACGTTCTGTGAGATAGGCTTCAAGTGCCTTTCCGGGCTGATGCAGAATGACAAGTGGTTTATATTTCGATTGATCGAGCGCACAGATCAAACCAACGGCGGAGATGTGGCTGCCGCCGACTTCATCTCCCACAAATGGATAGGCCACTACGAGACGGTCAACGTCGCTCAGGATATTCTTCTCCCCGGATCGCCTCTCCCTGGGAGCCACGGTCCTTTCTGCGGTTGAGCTAATCTAACGCGGCTTCTTCCGATGATCCATTACAATCCGACTGCCGGCTGTCGATCGCTCGCCGCTGCAGTAAAGACCATCGTCAGCCGTCCAGCCTTCATGTGCAGACCCACCCCTGAGGGCTGGAAATTGGTAGGTTGAGGCAGAGACGGCGGCTTGTTTTGCATTTTCAAGCAATCCCGGCCAGTTGAGCCGCAAGCTTCGGCCTGACGAAATCGTCGCCGTCGGCCACAAAGCGCTCATCGAGCCAGAAAATTTAGAAACCTGGGAACCGATATCAAAAGTATCGCATTGGGTCAGCCCCGTCGCTTCGACCAATGATAGGCGGTCTAATGACAATCAAGCGGCATTGTGAATGCAAGTCCCACAAACGAACGCAGAGTGGTAGACGTTGATCACCGTCTCGAATGCCGATTTTTGCTAGCCGAGAACAACGATCTCCCGCCGCAGCTCTTCACTTCGGGCATCGATATCACCCAGTTTCGGACGTGCCGCGCAAACGACCGTGCATCCCGTTCGCATCGGAAATTTCCACCGATATATCCAACGACATATACTCTGCCAACGGGGAACGAGTTACAATCTTTTGTTGAATGGCTGGCGGATAATCCGATGGGTGATTTGCTGTGCGATGACTGTCCTGCGTACGGCGGTATTGCCAAGTCGGAATGATTGGGCTGGAGTTGACCATGTTAGGTTGCAGCGTCATCGAAATCATGCCATCGAACGGGCGGGTCCCTGCGGAATTGATCGAAGCAGGCTATCGGTCAAGCCAGTATGGTCTCGTCGTATTTATCCTGAACAACGTGACCTACCAGGCTGTTAATTTGGTTCTCGATCCGGTCGTCAGGACAATGCCACTGTCAATCCCAGGCGTGCTTTACGTAAAAATTGGCGACGAGCAACGAGTGCGCGAAGCGGTAACTTCCGCTTCGATCGTATATTTCGCGAGCAATTCTCTTTACAACTTCGCTGCAAATTATGGCGCAGCGCCCAAGCTGGTCCATTTAGATTTGCCCCCGCAGTCGAATGACACAGACGAGTTATCAGCTATACGAGAACATATTCCCCCACCGGAAACCGTCGATTGGCGCCACCACAGCTTTCATCATATTTCCGCGGCATAACTCAGACTTCAATTCTGCTGTGAAGAAGACAATTGTCAGTTGCTCCGAATCCCAAATGAGCAAGAAGGCGACGCTGGCGAAAATGGGCCTACCAGCCCGTTGAAAAAGTCGGTCGTTGGCACGGGCAAGGCTATGCAATTGATCATTCGGTTTAAGTTCATTTTTTAGTATGTTATGCTGACGTAATTAAGCGTTTCAGGCTGGAATGCAGCAAATCCAGTGTCTGAGAGGAAGCAACCGCCGGTCTCGTATAGAGCAGATAGCAATCAATAGCTTAATTCTGAGCGCCGTTTACGAGCGAGGGTAAGGCGGCCCTAGCTCGGTCATCGCTGGAGACGGGCCATGCGTATGAATGCCTGGCGGAACTTCATACTTAGGGGCAACATTGCCTCGCCTCTTCGACCCCAAGGTTTTAGCAACACCTGCGACGCGGACGCAGCACGCGGTCGAACGACCTGGATCAACACACACCGTGCACGTGCGGATAAGGTCATTGCTATTGGCCGTATCATGTCAGTGATCGCAAGCCTCTCGATAGCCTGGCTCGGCGCGATGCATCAGCCGCGTCCTCCCCAGTTTGTACTTCCATTTCTGTCGGTCTACCTCGCATACGCGATCCTCTGCGCAATCCATGTTTGGCGAAGTAAGATTTCGCGTGTAAGCGGCACCCTGATACGCCATGCGGTGGATGTCGTTACCTTTGTTTTTTTCATGCTACTAACAGGTGGCGCTTCCAGTCCATTTTTCATATTCATGCCCTTCGTTCTCCTGAGTGCAACGCTGCATTGGCGTTGGCGAGGTGCGTTTTGGACAGCGCTCATCTGCATGGCAGTTCCTGTTTGCCTGGTAGCGTTCGATACCGGTGCTGACGTGACGACGGACGTCTCACACATCCTATTCGTGACTGTCGCCGGCGTTCTACTGGTCTGGCTCGGGGCTCACCAAGAAGTAGTTCGCGCGGAGATGCTGCGCCTGGTGGAGAAAACTCCTGCGACACCCGAAGGACCCGAGTGGCCCGCTGGTGCCGCTCTTGAATACGCAGCGCACGTGATGCGCTCGCCCCGCGCACTCCTGATCTGGAGCGACCCGGACGAGCCATGGACCTATGTAGCAGTTCGCGAGAATGGCGCTTGCAGTGTCACGCAATTGCCGCCGGACGCCTATTGGCCATGGGTTGCGGAACCATTGCAGCGCGCCAGCCTGCTAATCGCCGACGCGAGCCATTCTCAAATCCTCATCCACCGGGGCGAGGGATATTTCGACGAATGGGACGACGCAGTGTCGCCTGTTTCACCTGTTCTCGCTGGCGATTTTTCGATAGCCTCTGCGGTCTCGGCGCAATTTCGAGTGGGTGATCTTGAGGCACGCATCTTTCTCTTGGATCCACCGACACTTTCGCTTGACGACGTGGCCATTGCAGAGGTCATCGCCGACAGGATCAAAGCATTGTTCGAGCAGGCTATCTTGATGCGCAGGCTTAGCGATGCAGCGGCTGTTGAGGAACGTATCAAGATCGGGCGCGATCTTCACGACGGAGTACTTCAAGCTCTGGCCGGAACGGCGTTGCAACTCCAGTCCCTGCGTTCGTTCACTCTCGGGGAGGATCAACAGATCGACGGGCGTGTGACGGCCATCCAAGCCATGCTTGCCGATGAGCAACGCGAACTTCGCGCTTTCATCCGCGCGCTCGAACCAGGCCAAGGATACCGCAACTTCGCCGAATCTCATTTAGCACGGCAATTCGAGGCATTGGCTCGGCGTTTGCGCAAGCAATGGTCGATTGATATTCGCTTCGCTTTAAGCCCCATAGATCTGCGTCTTCCCGCCACGATGGTCTACGAGCTCATACGCATGGCTTCCGAAGCGACGGCCAATGCGGTGCGTCACGGCGGTGCGAAAACACTTGAAATCAACTTACAACTGGATGCCGGTACGATCTTGTTAACGGTCGATGATGATGGATCAGGCTTCGGCTTTGAGCGACGGTTTGATCATGCGGAGCTGAAGAATACCAAGACCGGACCTCGCAGCCTTCGCGAACGCGCCGCAGCGCGTGGTGGAGAGCTTTCGATCGACAGGGTTGCGCAATGGACACGGATCTTGATCAGATTGCCGGTGCACCAATGAGCCTGCGCGTTGTCATTGTCGATGATCACCTGATTGTTCTGGACGGGTTGCGCCGCATTATCGAGACCGAGGAAAATACCTGGGTGGTCGTCACATGTCGAAGCGCGTTCGACGCGATTGCTGCGATCGATCGGGAACGGATTGACCTCGTCGTCGTAGATCTGCGAATTCCCGGAATGAGCGGACTCGAGTTGATTCATTACATCCGCACCCGTGGGTCGGACCTGCCAATTGTCGTTCTTACCGCGGATATCAGCGACGAAGATCTTGCCATAGCAATGCAATATCGCGTGAATGGCATCGTACTGAAGGAACAGGCACCGACCATATTCCTTAACTGCCTGCGGACCGTTGCCACCGGCGGCACATATTTTACGGACAGAAGCATGGCCTGTGCGCTGGACCGGCTGCGCGAACGTGAATCCAAATACAACTCTCTGCTGCAAGCATTGACACCGCGTGAAGTTGAGGTTTCGCGTCTTGCCGCCGATGGATTGCGTAGCAGGGCGATAGGGGACGAGCTTGGAATTTCTCCCGGAACAGTCAAGCTTCATCTTCACAGCATCTACGGCAAACTTGGTATTTCAACGCGGGTGGAGCTCGCAAACCTGGCGAAACGGCAATGGCTGACGAACGAGACCCGATCTTAGGAAGACGTGAGGCGCGGTTTGCATGAAGCGAGCTTTGAAGCGCAAAGGCGAGAAAGCGGAAACGTTGTGATCAAGCGAAACCTTGGCATATTAATATGCGTGCTCATTGCAGTTTATCTCCTGGTGAGCCCCGCATATGCGCTCCTAAATTTCCGGGATTTTGCCTCGGATGTTCCACTTTTCATTCGCTACGTTGCCATCCCCGGCCTGCTTGGAATCGCCTTCCTGGGAATAGGTTTGTTGGCCAAACCGTCTTTTGCAATGGCTGTTGGCGTTTACGGTCTGAGCGTTCTCGTGGCCCTTTTCGCATTTGAGGCGTTTCTCGCCTTCCAATCGATCTCGGTGCGACTGGCTATGCTGGGTCAACTCAACCCTGCTCAGGCTGAAACAGTTGAGCAGGACAAGAACATCGTACGAGGCTTCGCCCTAGGCAGTCTGAACCGTTTTTTGCAAACACAAAAGCTATCGACAGCCCTTTTGTCGGGCTTCCCAAATACCAGCGTCGTCCTTTGTACACCTGACAATCAAATCATAAAGTACACTGCGGACCGCTATGGCTTCAACAATCCGGACGATGTTTACGACCTACCAATGGACCTGATGCTTTTGGGTGATTCCTTCGTCGAGGGATTTTGCCTGCCACCAGGCCAGGATCTTGCGTCGCGTCTAAGGGCCAGCGGTTTTTCAACGGCGGGCGCGGGAATTCGCGGGAACGGCCCTTTGCTTGAGCTCGCGACGCTGGGCCGCTTTGGGCCACTCTTTCGACCACGCCACGTGGCGATGGTTTTCTTCGAGGGCAATGACTGGGAGAATTTCGAGAATGAGCTCAGCAAACCTTGGCTGCGCGATGCGCTTTCGCCAGCCGCCCACTTTGGCACACAGTCAACCGCACAGCCGGCATCGCTTCAGGCCAGAGTCATTTTGAACCGGAACAACAGCAAGCCCATCAACTACATTGATATACTGACAAGAACAGCGATGCTTCGAAACTTCCTGGCCCTGCAGCAAACTTTTACTAGGCTCGGATTGATTTACCCAAAGGCGGCTCGTGAAATGCCGGAATTCAGGGAGACCTTGCACCGAGCTAAAACAATTACCGCCTCATGGGGCGGCAGGTTCACCCTTGTATATGTGCCGCGGGTCGACCGCTTCGTCGGCCCATTTTCTACAGACCGGGTATACGATCAGCTCCGCACAATCGTGACCGATGCCGCGGCGGCCGAGGGAATCGAGGTCATTGATCTTCGCAATGCGTTAGAGGGCAAACCTGACCCGGCGCGCATGTATGCCCCGGACAGCCATTTCAGCCGCGAGGGGGCAGCCTTTGCCGCTGATGTCATCAGCCGACATTTGGAAACCGTCGACAGGTCGTCCAGGATGGTAACGAATATGAGGTAACTGCGAGAAGCGATGTGGGGCGACGTCTATATCCATTGGTATATTGACCGAGACTTTGCGCACCTGTTGAATCCCCGCCAGACGTATGAAACCATAATCGAGCTACGCCCGTTACCGTCTTCTGTTCTGTACATTCTGGGCAAGAAACAGTGAGCGAATCGCACGAGCAATTATTCGAGGATATTCCGCAAGGGCCATCGAATCGTAACTTCGGTTACACGGTGGGCGGTATCCTCCTTTGCCTTGTTGTGGCGAGATGGATAATCACCGGAACAATGACACCGGTCATGTTGGGCTTTGCGAGCGTCGGTGGCCTTCTGGTCTTGCTGGCTCTTATTTACCCGGCCTCTCTCACAATTCCCAATGAGATTTGGAGCAAGCTCGGCCTGCTCCTGTTCAAGGTCGTCAATCCCGTCGTGATGCTCATCATCTATGTAACAACGTTCGTGCCTATAGGGTTGCTCCTGAGAATGCGAGGTTACGACCCTCTCGCACTGAAATTTGACCGGGCGGCGGTCACCTATTGGGTCAACCATCCGTTAGAAGAGGCGGAGCCGTCCACAATGCGAAATCAGTTCTGACGACGCGGTTTTTTGCTGTGATCGAACGTCGAAGAAGGACCGAAACATGGAAATGGTACGCGAGCTTTTCCACTATATGAGCGTCCGCAAGAAGTTTTGGCTGCTGCCCGTCTTTATCATGGTCGCAGTCTTTGGAGCTCTTTTGGTCCTGACCCAGGGCACCGCGGTTGCTCCCTTTATCTACACTCTGTTCTGATGCGGAGAGGGTGAGTGCGAGTTCTTGGAATCTCGGCCTTCTATCATGACAGTGCGGCGGCCTTAGTCGAGGACGGACATATCGTCGCTGCGGCGCAGGAAGAGCGCTTCACCCGAAGGAAGCACGATGCGTCCTTTCCAATGAGGGCGGTTGAGTACTGCCTAGCCGAGGCAGGCTGCGGCATGAGCGAAATCGACCACGTGGTCTTTTATGAAAAGCCATTCTTGAAGTTCGAGCGATTGCTTGAAACTTATCTCACAACGATCCCGAGGGGCTTTCTCTCTTTCAAGACCGCGATGCCGATATGGATCAAGGAAAAATTGTTTCAAAAGAAACTTCTGCGGCAGAAGCTCGGAAAACTGGCTGGCTCGAAAGAGTGGAGAGGCTCGCTCCTGTTCACCGAGCACCATATGGCGCATGCGGCGAGCTGTTACTTTCCGTCTCCTTTTTCGACTGCAGCCGTGCTGACCATGGACGGCGTGGGCGAATGGTGCACCACATCAATAGGGCATGGTACCGCTGATCGCCTCGCCATATTCAAGGAGATACACTTCCCCCATTCTCTGGGCCTACTCTATTCCGCTTTCACCTATTACACGGGATTCAAGGTAAACTCAGGCGAATACAAACTTATGGGCTTGGCGCCTTACGGGCAGCCACGTTTCGCCCAAACTATTCTAGATCATCTGATCGATTTGAAAGAGGACGGCTCGTTTCGCCTCGATCAACAGTATTTCGACTACTGCACTGGTCTTACAATGACTTCCCCGGCCTTCCATCGTCTCTTTGGAGGCGAACCACGAAAACCGGAATCCGCCTTAACCCAGCGCGAAATGGACCTGGCTGCGTCCATCCAAGCAGTGACCGAAGAGGTGGTCCTGAGGCTCGCACGCTTTGCACAACTTGAAACGGGCGAAAGAAACCTGTGCCTTGCCGGTGGTGTCGCGCTGAATTGCGTCGCAAACGGTAAGCTCCTTAAGGCAGGCATATTTGACAATATCTGGATCCAGCCGGCAGCCGGCGACGCCGGAGGTGCTCTTGGCGCGGCCCTTACTGTTTGGCACGGTTTCCTCAGCAATGGTCGGAAGGTCAATGGTCGCGATAGCATGGAGGGCGCATATCTTGGGCCCGCCTACGGCCAAAAAGAGATCGAACAGCGCCTTACTACCGCCGGAGCCGTCTACGGCGTTCTTTCGGACAGCGAGGTTACCGAGAGCACCGTCGATGCTCTCGTTGAGGAGAAGGCTGTGGGGTGGATGCAAGGCCGCATGGAATTCGGGCCGCGAGCGCTCGGGGCGCGATCCATATTGGGCGATCCGCGGTCGCCTACCATGCAGAGAACGCTAAATCTCAAGGTTAAATATCGCGAGAGCTTTCGCCCCTTTGCGCCCTCTGTCAGGCGCGAGGATGTATCGGACTGGTTCGATATCGATGTTGACAGTCCCTACATGTTGCTTGTTGGCGACGTATTGGAAAGTCGAAGACATCAACCGAACACTGATGAGCAGGAATTATTCGGCATCGACCGCCTGAACGTCTCACGATCGCAGATCCCGGCTGTTACTCACGTCGATTATTCGGCCCGAGTGCAGACGGTGCATAGAGAGACCAATCCCCGTTACTGGGACTTGCTGACTGCCTTTAAGGCGCGCACCGGCTGCCCGGTTCTAGTCAATACGAGCTTCAATGTGCGTGGCGAACCGATCGTCTGTACTCCAGAAGACGCTTTCCACTGCTTCATGGGCACCGAGATAGAAAGGCTTGTCATTGGAAACTGCGTCCTTCGAAAGGAAGATCAGCCCGACCGCCTCAAGCAGGACTACAAGGAGCACTTTGAACTAGACTAACACCTTGATTCACATTGCCGCGCTGAAACAGGCATAGGGCCTTTCGGATGAAAATTGGTGCCGCGCGCTCGTCTCGCTTCACAGGCAACGGTGGAGAATTGGGAGAGCCTTGATCAAGCTGGCAGTACGCCAAAACTTAAGAACGCCCCGATCATTCCCAGCCGAGCAAAACCGACGGTAGCACTGTGCGATTGTGAGGAAGCATGCGACTTGCGTTAGTTGAAGCAGGCCTCGGCGCCGGAGGAACGGAACGGGTCGTCAGCCTCATCGTGAAAGACCGCCACGCGCGCGGCGATGAAGTGCATGTCTTCGCCTTCAGCTCCGATGAGGATGACATTTACTTTTCCTTGCCAAGCGGCGTGACTGTCCACCGATTGCCGGACGCACGAGAGGGCCCGTTTTCAAGGAGCTCTGTCAAAACCGTCAATCGGATTTTGCGCCTCCGTGCAGAACTCCGGAAGCTTCGCCCGGATGTCGTGCTTTCGTTTCTGACGAAGATCAACATTGTCTCCCTGCTTTCCACGCGCGGCCTAGGCATTCCGGTGCTCGTTTCGGAACGCAACAATCCCGGTGCTCAACCCAAGCATTTTCTCTGGAACATGATCGAACCTTTGGTTCTGAGCCAAGCTCACCGCTTGATCATGCAAACGGAGGCCATTTCCAAGACCCTGCCCACATCGCTGAGGACAAAGGCGGTCGTCATCGGCAATCCTTGTGACCGAAGCCGTATCCTTAAACCTACCCGTAGAGCTTTACGTGTCGTGGCAGTTGGGCGGCTGGTGGATCAGAAGGGCTTTGATACGCTTATTGAAGCCTTTGCCAATGTCTGTGCGGAGGTTCCCGAATGGTGCCTGACGATTTACGGCGAAGGTCCGGACCGACATCAATTGCAAGAGAGGATCCGGGCTCGGCACATGCAGGACAGAATCTCGCTCGCAGGGGTGACGGCAAAGGCCGGCTCCTGGATTGATGACGCCGCCCTATTCGTTCTCAGTTCGCGTTATGAAGGATTTCCCAACGTTCTGATGGAGGCGATGGCGGCAGGGCTGGCGGTTATTTCCACTCGGTGCGACTTTGGTCCGGCGGAGATCATTGAGGACGGGGTGTCAGGTCTTCTCGTTCCCGTCGACGACGTCGACAGTTTAGCGGCAGCATTGAAGCTCTTGATGCTGGACGAAAGCCTGCGCGCAAGCTTTGCGGAAGCCGGCTATCAAACCGTCCTCCGCTTTTCGACCGAAACCATCATGGCAAAATGGGATTCCTGCATCAGGCAGGTGACTGCAGCCAACCGGCGGAGCCAAAGGCGCCCGCTGAGAAGGGGGCGAGATGAACTTCGATCGGGTGAATGACAGCGGAGGAACCGCACCCGCGGACGCAAATTTCGCCGACATACTTATCCATATCGGCTATCACAAGACCGGATCGACCTATCTTCAGGACCATTGCTTCCAGCCCATCAATGGCTACTCCAGCAACATAGGCGGGTCGAGAACGCGCATTGTGAAAGACATCGCATTCCCCGACAATTTCGTCTTCGACCCCTTTGTGTGCCGAAGCCTTTACTTACCCTATATCGACACCGCGCGCGACAATGGCCTGCGCTTCGTCCTTAGCCACGAACGGCTCTCCGGATATCCGCCAAGCGGCGGTTATGATCGCATGCTCATTGCGGACCGGCTCGTGCGTACGTTCCCCGCGGCAAGAATTCTGATCGTGGTGCGAGAGCAGGTATCGCTGATCAGATCGATATATAGCCAGTACATTACCGACGGCGGGGATCTCTCGCTCCAGCGGTTTCTTGAGACGCCTGAACCACAATTAGGACGCATGCCTGGGTTCCGTCTCGAAGTCTACGAGTTCGACCGACTGATCCGGCACTATCAGGATCTCTTTGGCAACGTTCTAGTGCTACCTTTCGAGATGATGGTGCGGGACTTGGAAAGCTTCGTGGGGCAAATCAGCCAGTTCATGGAAATGCCGCCTCCCGCCTCGATCGCAAAGGTCGTCACTAACAGCAGGCGTCCAGTCACGATGCAGTTCGTTCAACGCTTTGCAAACCGTCTCATGAGCAACAACGAACTCAGCCGCGGCGGGATAGTTCAAATCCCCCGCTTCGCGCGGCGTTTCGCACGAATGAAGCCGGTCTTCGAACGCCTAACTCCGCAATCATTTGACGAGCGGCTAAACAGGAAAATTGACCGCAACATACGCGCATTCGTTGCCGGCCATTATCGTGATAGCAACTGCCGTGTTATGGAGCTAACTGGCTTGGATCTTGAAAAATTCGGTTATGCGGTCTGATCACCGTTTGTAATCCAACATTGAATGCCGTGCCAATCGACGGACAACCTCCGCCCACCTTCTATAAGCACCCTGTTTCTACAACATCGACGGGCTTGTAATGATAATCCGGGAGTGACAGGGGAGGGATAGTTTCGGAGAGTGTAGGATACTGTGGCGTAGGTTTTTCGTAAGCGGTGTCCGCTTACAGCTTGACCGAGCTGCCTATTGCAGTGCCGAGTGATGGAGGACAGGACGGGGATGGCAACCATGGCCCAGACCAGTCATCATAAGAGGCCCCTTTTGAGACAAGCTTCGGTCTGGAAACACGGAGGTTAGCCGTTGCCTTACGTAAAAGTTGAGATCGCAAAAGGGATCGCCAGCGTCGATCAGAAGCGCGCTGTCATCCGAAGGATGACAGAGGTTCTTGTCGAAGAGTTGGGCCGCAATCCCGAATATGTCTTTGTCGTGATCGATGAAATAGATACCGATAATTGGGGCAGGAAAGGCGTCACGCTGACCGACTTGTGGCAACAGGCAAAGACGGACTAGCCCGTTGCCCCTTTGGGCCAACTGCAGGCATTTACGCGGCCGGGTGGCGGCATAACTCCGATTGTTGGGTCAAATTCACGGCGCAGTGCGCACCTATGCGCCAGATCCAGTGTTCATGGAAAAAATCGTGAAACCCTCGCACGCTGCGAAAGCGAGTTCGAGGGTAGGCTGGTGCCCTTCGTTGACTTGAGTTAAAACCACTATCGTTCGCCCAGCCTTCTTGTCCCGGCGAACCGATGTGGAGCCTTAGCAGGAGATTTCACATGACAGACGCAGCGAAGGCGGTTTCGAATTCGAATTGTTTGTTGTTTCGCCTGCCTTTCTTTCGTAGGGGCAGTGCGGTCGCCGGCGCTTTCCTTGCGCTGACGTGGGCGGCGGGACTGTCCCTGGCACAGGAACAGCCGGCATTCCCGGGCGCTGAGGGCTACGGAAAGATGGCAACGGGAGGAAGGGGCGGGGCGATCATCCCGGTCACCAACCTCAACGACGCTGGCCCCGGTAGCCTGCGCGCCTGCATCGATCTCAGTGGCCCGCGCAATTGCGTGTTCAAGGTCGGCGGAACCATCAAGCTGAAAAGTTCATTGGTTGTGCGCGACCAGAACGCCAATCTGTCCATTCTCGGCCAGACTGCACCGGGTGGCGGCATCCTGCTGACCATCGACCAGACAAACAGCGAGGGTCTACACACGCCCTTCGTCGTCAAGGGATCAGTCAACGTCATCATCCGTCATCTGCGGATGCGGCCGCAGTTTTCCAATTCGATACCGAATGTTGATGGCGTGACGATCGAGGACAGTCGGCTGGTTTATGTCGATCACGTGTCGACGTCCTGGGCGACGGATGAGAACTTCAACGCCTATGCCACCACGACGGATCTAACCGTTGCCAATTCCCTGTTTGCCGAAGGCCTGAACAAGCACAGCAAATGCGCGCTTCTCGGCTCGGATCCGCGGGGCCCACAAAACATCAGCTTCTGGAAAAATGCTTGTGTTTCCAACAGAGACAGGAACCCGGACAATAACCACTATGGCGGCTCATGCATCGAGATCGTCAACAATCTCTTCTTTAACGCAGCGTCCGAGTGGGGCGAAATATTCTCGCAATTTCCCGGGGGGACGCCGATCTCCTTTGTCGGTAACTACTTCAAGGCAGGCCCGAGTACCAACGAAGTCACCTATGCGATGAACTGGAACGACACGGCCAGTGTCGACAACCCGAAGCTCTACCAAAGCGGCAATGTTACCTGGAGTTTTGGAAAAAAATCGATCGTCGCGATCGCGCCCGACACGCTCGGCTTCGTCGTCGACAAGCCGCCTTGTCCGTTGGCGATTGCCAATCCCGAGCCGGCCGAGGCGGTCTATGCCTCCGTCACGGCGACCGCGGGCGCCTTCCCGCGTGATGGCGTTGACACACGGGTGATCGCCGAAATCGGGCCCATCGGGCAGAAGGGCGGCGGCAAGATGGTCAGCGTGCCGGGTGCCCTGCCGGAAATCGCCAATGGCGAGCCTTATCTCGATTCCGATGTTGACGGCATGGCCGACGCGATCGAGCCGCAGTTTGGTGCCGCAGCGGTCAGCAATGACCCTTGGGTCGACGGCGACGGTAACGGGTGGTCGAACTTCGACGACTTCATGCAGTGGCTTTCTGAAGAGCGCATCGCCGGACGCTATCCCACAGACTGAAGATGTTCGGCTAGATGCGCCGGCGATAAGCCACATACATCATCGCCAGCCACACGACTGACATGACGATATGGGCAACATTGGCGCCCATGGCGCCAATCTGCGGAATGAAGATCAACGCCGTCACGTAAAAGCCCACGACCGAAATCAACACGCTCGTGAGGACTCTGTGTTCCTCTCCTATCGCCAACAGTGCTGAGCGGAAGACGGCACCGACGAGGGTTAGTGTTACGGCAATCGACTGGACAATCACCAGTGGCGCGGCGCCGACGAATTGCGGTCCGGCTGTCCATTTCAGCAGCGGCTCGATCGAGACGTAGAATGCACCTATCATCGCGACGCCGAATGCAAGGAGCAGCCACTGCGTCTGGGACACAGCGCGCCGGAATTCGGCGCTCGCGCCCGCGGCCCATGCGCGAGCGAGTTCAGGATAGAGCACCGTCTGGACCTGGCTACCTGCCTGTTGCGCCAGGCGACCGACGCGCTTGGCGATGTGAAACAGCCCTGCTGAAGCCGGGTCGGCGAGGTAGCCGACCAGCAATGTGTCAAGTTCGTTGGCGCTTGCGCGAATAGTCAGCGAGACATTCGCCGATATTGCGAATTTCCATAGGCCGGGAAAGCGGGTCCGAAGCTGTGCCATTGACGCCGACGCCAGACCGTGAAGCAAGCCTTCGCGCTTGAGGGCAACTAGGGAAAAAGTAACCAGCGAAATGGCGCTCAGGATCTGCGCTGCCATCCAGATCAATGCGAATTCGAACAGCCCAGCACCGGTTATGTAGCCGAGAAAACAGAGGATGACGCGCAAGAGGCTCGAAATTACCTGGCCGTAGGCTAGGGAGGTGAACCTGCCAAAAAGCCTGAGGACCGCGGTCGGCATGCCGGAAAGCTGAAAAGGCAAGACGAAGCAGTAAACGAGTACCAGTTCTTTCACCGGCTCCGAGAGGCCGAAGAAGGGTGCGGCGAGAAGAACCAGCAAGATTGCGATCAGGCAACCGGCGATCGCGGCTGCGACATCGAGAAGGAGTCCAAACTTCAAGATGGCGCGCAGATCGTCGTTACGCCCGGCCTCTTTTGCCTCGCTCCCGAACTTAATGAGCGGCTGCCAGGACTGAAAGCTGACCAGCCGCTCGACCGCCCTTATGTATGCGAAGCACAGCGCTAACATGCCATAGTCGGCCGGACCGAGTGCGCGCGCGGTCAAGGCAAAACCGGCGAGCCCAATGATCGAGCCGAGGAAATTGCCCGTCATCAGATGAGCGACCGCCTGCAGCCTCTCCTTAAGGCTTTTTTCCCGCCTCGCGATGTCGCCGAACGCCTTCATGGCGCGTCGTAGTTTCTTGCGGATCGTCACGCGCGTTCCAGAAGATCATGCCGGGGGCGCCGGCGAGAGAAGGGACAGTCTAGGTAGCTCTTTAGGGGTAATCCATCGGGGTAATAAAAATCGAAATTACTCTCCCTTTCGGGATATGTATTATAATGTTACCGCATCTTTTTATTTTCAACCAAAATCCTTTGACGGCTCGGCGAACGTCAGAATATAGTCGCCGACAATACGATCTCCGAGCGTTGTCTTTTCTTTCGAGAGGCGCAATCGCATGACCGGAATCACGAGCTCATTCGACAGGAGCCTGGCGAGAAGGATTTCCAAATATCTTCTCGCAGCGATCCTGTGTTTTCTGCTCAGCGTGACGACGGGGGGAGGGCTTTCCGCCGACTATCGGCTGTCTACTGGCGATATCCTCACCTTCGACTTCCTGGACGACGCCGAGATTCCCGTGACGGTAACGATTTCGAGCGACGGCGATGCCCAATTTCCTTTGATTGGATCCGTCAAGATCGCTGGATTGACGGTGACCGCGGCCTTGGAAAAATTACGCTCCGAGTACCGTTCCCGGGAAATCCTGATTGATCCAAAGCTCTCGCTCAACATCTCCACGTTTCGTCCGATCTTCGTTCTCGGCGAAGTGCGAAGCCCCGGTTCCTTCCCCTTCTACGGCGGCCTGACGGTAGAACAGGCCGTGGGTCTCGCTGGCGGCACCCAGATCGCATCCGTCAATCCGTCCGACCGGATCGTGGCGCGCGCAAGGCTCCGCGGCGAGATTGAGGGAGCTGACGCGCAAATCGTCTATGAGGCGATTTACGCTGCCCGTCTGGTTGCGCAACTGAAGAACAGCGCGAAGATCGACCTGAAGGACGTGCCGGAAGTCGCCAGGGGATACCTCGCCGACCTGCCTCTCAAAGGGGTTATCGAGGTCGAGGAAAAGATCCTGAGTGCCGATCTCGCCGCCAACAAATCACAGAGCGCCATTTTGTCGGAAGGAATTGTCCAGGGGCAAGGCGCGATAGACATCCTCGATCAACTTGTGGCTCAACAAAAGGAAGTGGTCGACATCAATGAAAAGGACCTGGCGCGGGTGAGCTCGCTGCGCAAGCGTGAACTCAACACCGAAAGCGACCTTTCACGCGCCAGGAGCAACGCATCGAACGAAAAGTCCCAGTTGCTTGAGACCTTCGCGACGCTTGCCCGTTCACGGCGGGAGCTGAGCGAAATGAAGCTGGAATTCGCCAAGCTCGGGGCGGATCGCGAGAAGGAAATTCTCATGCAACTGCAGGAGCGCGACGTGGAGATCAAGAAACTGATCGCGAGCAGGCAAGCTGCCCAGGAGCAAATTCTGCTGATGGCGGCGGCGAGCGCCGATGAAGCAAACAAATCCAAGATCAGTTACACCTACGAGATCCGCCGCAACCCCGTCGGCGGCAAGCCGGCGAGCATTGAGGCTTCCCCATTAACGGAAATGCTGCCGGGCGACGTCTTGGTGGTGGCAATAACGGGCATGTAAGCAAGCACGGTCACGGCGGCACCGCCGACCAAACAGACGACGTGACGGAGAGCGGATTGAGACGGAACGGCCGACATGCACTCGAGATGGGCCCTATAGCTTTACCAGCTGAAAATGGCCGGGTAGACAGCGTTCTCATCGCCGGCGTGTTGCTTATCCTCTGCCTGCCGCTGATGCTGTTGGCGGCCGCGATTGTATTCGCCACACTCGGTCGGCCACTCATTTTTCGACAATTGCGTGCCGGTCTCGGGGCTAAGCCATTTTCCATCGTCAAGTTTCGTACCATGCGCGAAGGTCGCGATGCGAACGGACACCTGTTGCCCGACCATCTGCGCGCGACGAGACTGACATGGTTTCTGCGACGCACGCGCCTCGACGAATTGCCGCAATTCCTTTCCGTCGCGCGGGGTGAGATGGCCTTCGTCGGACCGCGCCCGCTTGGTCCCACAACCATCGCGGAATTCGGTGAGCTCGGCCGGGTCCGTTGCCGGGTACTGCCCGGCATCACCGGATGGGCGCAGGTCAACGGCAATACACGCCTGTCGAACGAGGAGAAACTGGCGCTCGACATCTGGTATGTCGATCATGCGGGTCGATGGCTCGACACGCGCATCCTCGTCATGACCGTACTCACCCTTGTCGCCGGCGAGAAGCGGAACGACAGGCACTTGGCAGAGGCACGGCGTCATGTCGCCGAACGATACGGCGCCGCCGCACCTTTCGCACCACTAGGAGAAAGCCATCGATGAGCAAGCGAGCCAAGGCAAAGAGGGGTCCTGCGTTGCCTGTTCCGCTCTCGTTTGGCCGAACCCTGGTGATCGCGCCACACCCGGATGACGAGGTGTTGGGAGCGGGCGGAACGATCGCTCGACTGACCGCGGAAGGCGAGCGGGTGTTCGTGGCGATCGTAACCGAGGGGCGGCCTCCCGCCTTCACTTCGGAAAGCATCGCTCTAGTCAGATCGGAGGCCAATCAGGCCCACGCATTGCTAGGCGTGGAGGAAACATTCTGGCTCGGTTTCGAAGCGGCTGGACTCGACCTGGCCGGGCATTCCGCCGTCAACAGTGCGCTCTCGGATCTCGTTCGTCTCCTATCTCCCGAGACAGTTCTTCTGCCATTTCCCGGCGACATTCATCGAGATCATCAGTTGGCGTTTCTTTCGGCGTTGGTGGCAAGTCGCCCCCACCAGGAAAGCTTCCCTCATCGCATACTGGCCTATGAAACATTGTCCGAGACCAACTGGAACGCGCCCTATCTGACTCCGGGCTTCACGCCGAACGTCTTCGTCGACATCTCGAGCTATTTCGAAAAGAAGCTCGAAGCAATGCAGTGTTTTGCGTCCCAGATCCGCTCGCCGCCACACGAGCGATCGACGAGAACGCTGTCGGCGCTGGCGCAATTGCGCGGTGCGACGGTGATGAGCGAAGCGGCCGAAGCGTTCGTCCTTGTTCGTTGGATGCTGCCACAGACGCGCTCATGACAGGGTGGAGTTCGGGGGGACACAGATGCATCGATGGCCCATCTACGATGAACAGCAGATCGCAGACGTCTGCAACGTGCTGCGAACCGGCGAGGTCAACGCCTGGACTGGACCTCACGTTCGCGCCTTCGAAGCGGCCTATGAACATTATCTGGACATGCGACATGCGATCGCGCTTGCAAACGGAACCGTCGCGCTTGACTTGGCACTTCATGCACTCGACCTGCAGCCCGGCGACGAGGTCGTCGTTACACCCAGGAGCTTTATAGCTTCCGCATCCTGCGTGGTCATGGCCGGGGGTAGGGCGGTGTTCGCCGATGTCGACGAGGAGAGCCAGAACATCACGGTAGAGACGATCGGCCGCTGCCTGTCAAAAAAGACCAGAGGCATTATAGCGGTTCATCTCGCCGGCTGGCCCTGCGACATGCCGGCAATCATGGCGCTGGCGGCCGAAAACGATCTCTGGGTGATCGAGGACTGCGCCCAGGCGCACGGAGCCTCCATAGCAGGCCACCCCGTCGGAACGTTCGGCGAGATCGCCGCATTTTCGTTTTGCCAAGACAAGATAATTTCGACGGGCGGCGAAGGTGGCCTGATCGCACTAAACGACGAGGCCATGTGGAAACGCGCCTGGAGCCGCAAGGACCACGGCAAGAGCTACGATGCCGTGTTCAAGACGGAGCATCCCCCGGGGTTCCGTTGGCTGCATGAGACGATCGGCACCAACTGGCGCATGACGTCGATACAGGCAGTGCTCGGGACGGCGCAGCTCGCCACGCTTGCCGACACTCACGATATCCGTGCGGTCAACGCAGCAATCCTTCACGACGCCATCAAGGATCTGTCGGCGCTTCGCGCCCCAATTCCGCCGCCGGAGTTCGTCCATGCGTGGTATCGCTTCTACAGTTTCGTGAAGCCAGAAATGCTGCGCGACGGATGGAACCGGGATCGGCTTGTGGCGGAGATCAATTGCCGCGGCGTGCCGTGTTTTAGTGGCAGTTGCTCGGAAATCTATCGGGAACAGGCATTCATCAACGTCGGCATGGTGCCGGCGCACCGACTTCCCGTCGCCCGGTCTCTCGGAGAAACGAGCCTGGCCTTTCTGGTGGATCCCAGTTTCGACGAGCAGGCAATGAGGACGATCGCGGACGTCGTCAGGAACGTCGTCGTGGGCGCTACGAAGTGACCGCGTGGTCAGCAGCTCGTTCGCGCATGCAGAGAGCTGCGATCGGTTCGAGCATACGGTCTGCTCGCGACAGAATGGACCGAAACCAGATTCTGCCGGATTTTCGGCGAGAAACGAGGAACGCGTCCGCCAACGCAGCATGAGAGGTCACCCGAACACGCTTGAGATGCCCCTTTTACACCCTGCAAATGCTGCTCATTGGCACCCCCTGACGGCGCACTGAAGCCGTCGCGGCAGCGGGTAAAACAGAATACACTGCAACTGCGATCCGGAATGTAACAACCATCATCTAATTGACCGAGGACGTGTGGAACGCGACGGGGAACATCAACGAATGGCAACGAGCCCGTATTGTGGCGCGCACGACCATCCGGACCAAAAAACGACCAGAACCACGATCGTCGTGCCGGCACTCGGCGCCGGCGGTACCGAGCATGTCGTTAGCCTGGTGGCAAATCACTGGTCACGGCAAGGGCATGAGGTAACCATCATTACTTTCGAGGCCCCGACTTCGGAGGCATATTATCCGATCGATCCGCATATCGATATCTGGCGGCTCGGTGGGGCAGGGCGGCCTCGATCGAACCTTCATTCCGGTCTGATGGCGTTTCGCAGGATGCGAAAGCTTACAGCCGCGCTTCGAGCGTCCCGCCCGACCTTCATCCTCAGTTTCCTCACGCGAACAAACGTTCTCACACTGCTCGCGGGCTGGCGGCTTGGTGTGCCGATCATCGTTTCCGAGCGCAACAATCCCGAACTGCAGCCCGTTGGACGCGGCTGGAAGCGATTGCAGCGATGGCTCTACCCGCGCGCCTTCGGCTTGGTAACGATGACGCGCGGGGCGCTCGAAACCTTTCCACCCATCATGCGCAAGCGTGGCTGGGTCGTTCCTAATGCATCCGATCTGCCGCCGGGTTGGAACAGCAGACGACAGGATAACACGTTGACTGCCGTCGGACGCCTGACCCACCAAAAAGGCTTCGACCTGCTGCTCGAGGCATTCGCCAAAATCGCGCCGGATCTGCCGGAGTGGCATTTGCGCATTTGGGGGGAAGGGGAGGAGCGGGCAAACCTTGAGGCGCAAAGGAACCGGCTTGGTCTTGCCGACCGGGTGAGCATGCCTGGCGTCACGAAGCGGCCAGGAGAATGGGTGGAGACAGCCGACGTGTTCGTGCTCTCGTCTCGCTATGAGGGATGGGGGATCGTGCTGCTGGAGGCGATGGCCGCCGGAATTCCCACCGTGTCGTTTCGGTGCCAATGGGGGCCCGAGGAAATGATCAGCGATGGCGAAGATGGAATCCTGGTCGAACGGGAAGATATCGACGCCCTGGCGACGGCCCTTGGAAGGATCCTGCGGGATCCGCTGCTGCGATACCATCTTGGGCGCGACGCGGAACAAAGTGCGCGGCGGTTCACTCAGGAACGAGTGCTGGCGGAGTGGGACGCGGTGGCCGCCGCGGCAAAAGCCGCTGGAAGGATGAACTCATAAAGAGCCACTCATCCAGAAATTGCCACGTCGCGGGCTCGGGCTATACGGCTATCAAGCTCCTCGAGCCGGCGAACAAAACCGATATTGGCAGGCTGAAGTGCCACGGCCTCGGCAAGCATTTCCCGCGCGGTAGCGAGTTTACTATCCCGGATGTGACGGTTGGCCCGATGATATAGGAAATTAACGCGCTCCACGGGCGAGAAGCCCTCGCCAAAGCGAGCCTGCAACCGGTCGGCGCAAGCGGGATGGCGAGCGATTGCCGAAACCGCGATTTGATAGGGCCTCATGGGTGCGGCGACACGAACCACGCGGGCAAGTTCCCGTAGGCCCGTGAGGTTGTCTGCTCGGCAAGAGTCGATGAGCGAAAGAGCCCGCGCTGTCCCAGTGAAGGCTCGCACGGTGCCATGTCCGGTCATATGGACCGGAACGAGCCGCGTCTCTGCTTGGAGCGCCGCGATCTGCTCCGCGTGCCGGCGATCGACCGAATGGAACGGATCGAAAAAGACATAGCCCCGGCCGGCCGCTTGGTCGGGGGCGATCCCCATACTGGTGTGGAGCTTGGGCGAGAAATGTCGCGTGAACCGGCGATCGAACGTTACCGCATTCGGGTCAATCGAGGCTTGCGGGCAGAAGGCGATGGCGACGGTCGCGTCGAAGCGCCGACGATAACGCAGCGCCGCATAGCCGCCCTGTGAATGACCGTAGAGGACACGCTCCGGCGCGGCACGCAAAATGGGTTGCGCCGCGTCGACCGCCTTAACGATGCTCGCTGCCGGAAACCAATTAGGCCGCCGGCTGATGAAGCCGAGCGCGGCAATGTCGGCTTTTTCGCAAAACCGTTGCGCCCAGAACCGACTGCCGTTCGCCTGCATCTCCATCTCATTAAATGTGACAAGAAGATAAGGCGATGAACCCGCGCGGTGAATTACTTCAATATTCTCGTCGGAATAGATGAGCATGCGGTCTTTCCCTAGCTGACCTCAGTATACTTCAAATTTTGAAACATTTTTTCTTGTCGGGCGAGCCATAGAATATTTGAACTCTTTGAAAACTCAATCCACGGGGCATCGCACCGATCAAAAAAAACACCAAAACAGTGGTGCACCTGGGGCGAAAAAGCTCGCCATGCCGATTGGTGGACGATCGATTGCTGACACAATTCAGTTGCAGCACTGGCTAACACTGGTGCCGGACACAAGGAGCGCGCAGCGCTTGTTAATCAAAGACCTGACTGAGCTTGCAAGCCGTATCACCGGAGAGGCCGACGAGCTGCTGGCGGCAGTTAAGGAAGAGGGTATCCCCCATGGGATTCTCAAGACCATTCGCGGTGTAATCGAGGCACGCGCGACCCATTTGCTGCGCATTACGCAGAGTGCCTGACAGGACAGCCAAATCCGTGTTTCGCCGCTCGAAATGTTCATTCGCTCATTCTAACGCGCGAGGGTAACGGCAAGGTCGGCCATCAGGTTGTCAGCGAGGAAGGACATCCGGTCTTTCGCTCTCTTGGGCCTGCTGTCGATACCGGATCAATACTCTCCAAAAGTGCCATTTGAATCTTCCCGAGTTTAGGGACGCCGCCGGTCTTTTCGGCGCTCGCCCGGGAAGACTGGCGGTACGGCATCTCCGATACTACTCTCGATGGTCGAGAGGGGATTGGCGGTGATCAAACTCGGGGAGATAGTCATAGTCTTAGATTTACACCGGCAGGGCTTGTCGGTGTCTGCGATCGCCAGGCAGACCGGCGTCGATCGAGAGACAATCCGCAAATATATCGAACGGGGCCTTGAGGCACTTGCCTATGGACCGCGGCCTATCCCAGTCTTAGCGGACGGCGGCTCCTGCGGGAGCTGAAGGAACGCGGATATTCCGGCGGCTACACTGCAGTCACGGACTTTCTCAGAGACGTCCGCCCGTCCTCCGAACACGGGTTTGAAGTTCGGGTCGAAACGGCTCCCGGCGAACAAGCTCAGGTGGATTTCGCCCAATTCCATGTTGTCTTCACCGATGAGCCGGCAACCCCCAGGATCGTTTGGCTGTTTTCCATGGTGCTGGGCCATAGCCGTCTCATGAAATCCGATCCTTGCTCATGAAAAATGATTCCTAAGAGACAATTTCATGAAAAACGATGACATGCATGCGGACAAACGCCGACCTTCGCCTTGCGCCCTAAGAACTGGCTCGTTTAGTTGGCTGTAATTGTACATACTCATGGGAGGACCATGAACCGCACCGGGTCTGCCGGGCGCGCATTCAACAGCTTCGAAGTTGTGCCACGGCCCGCGTCGACTGGGTCACGCGGACCTGTCTCGGGACCATATTTGTAAGTTCCATAACAAAGCTTACGCGATCTTATGTTGTAGCGGCTATTTAGTAATGCGACAGTTGGGCCAGTTAGAGATGCGACAGTCTCGCCTCTCGACGCACTGGTCAAAGCCAACGTTGGGAGCAAGGATGACGACCTTCAGCCTGGTCGAGACCATGAGCGGTCGGAGTCGTCATGTCCTGTTTGATCACCATGTCGCAGAAAGAGTTGCACCGCCTCGAAGTCATTCAGAAGATCCGTGACGAGCGCCTGAGCGTTGTCCAGGCTGCCGAACTGCTCGACCTCAGTCGAAGTCAGGTCCACAGGCTCCTGCAGGCCTATGATCAGGATGGTCCGGCCGGGCTTATTTCGAAGAAGCGATCACGGCCGAGCAATCGGCGCCACAGCGAGGATTTCCGCAATGCAGCGCTGGATCTGATCCGCGAACGCTATCTGGATTTCGGTCCGACGCTGGCGCGCGAGAAGCTGATCGAGCTGCACCGGATTTCTGTTGCCAAGGAGACGCTGCGGCAATGGATGACCGAGGCCGGCATCTGGATCTCGCGTCGGGAACGTAAGAAACGGGTTTTCCAGCCACGCGGCCGACGCGACTGCTTTGGCGAACTGGTGCAGATCGATGGGTCGCATCACTGGTGGTTTGAGAACCGCGGCCCCAAATGCGCCCTGCTCGTCTATATTGATGACGCCACCGGCAAGCTTCTGCATCTTCGCTTTGCTGGATCGGAGAATACATTCGACTATCTGCACGCGACGAAGGCCTATCTGCAGCAATGGGGCAAGCCGCTGGCCTTCTACAGCGACAAGCACGGCGTTTTCCGCTCGCTCCATGGGTCGAAGAAAGACCGGACAAGCGGCCTGACGCAGTTCGGACGGGCGCTCTATGAACTCAATATCGACATCATTGTGCCAACACCCCGCAGGCCAAGGGTCGGGTGGAGCGTGCCAACCAGACATTGCAGGATCGGCTGGTCAAGGAGATGCGACTTCGCGGCATCGATACGATCGAAGCTGCCAATGTCTATGCACCTGAGTTCATTGCGGATTTCAACTTTCGTTTCGGCAAGCAACCACGCAATCCAAAGGACATGCACCGGCCGCTGGCCGACCATGAGAACCTCGAGGGTGCCATGTGCCGCAAGGAAGTGCGCACGCTGTCGCAATCCCTGACGCTGCGTTACGACAAGGTGCTGTTCATTCTCGATCCGACCGAGATTTCCAGGCCATTGGCGGGCCAGAAGGTGATTGTCTGCGATTATCCGGACGGTCGGCTTGAGATCATGCACGAGAGCTTTGCCCTGCCCTACAGGACCTTCGATACGTTGCGCTCGGTGCATCGCGCCGAGGTCGTCGACAACAAGCGGCTGGACGACATGCTGTCAATTGTCGCCGAGATGCAGGCCGGACGCCAACAGCAGCGCAGCAAGAGTGGTCCGAGCCGAACGGGCCAAACGGATCATATGTTTGGCATTCGAGACGGTAGCACAGCCAACGGCTACCAGAAGCGCGGCCGCAAGCCCGGCCCGAGAACGGATTTCATGAACGATCCGGCGGTGATTGCGCGACGAGAGAAAGCGTTGATGAGGCAGCCAGCGGCGGAATAAAGAGCGTCAATGCACGCCGATGTCGCTCTGCGTATCCGATTCCAACTGCAGGCAAGCTGGCCAAAGTGGCGTCTTGTGGAAGGCTCCATTCTGGAGGAGCGTGAGTCCCTCTCGTGCCTCATAGAGCACACCGAGCCAGCACAAGCGTCGAAAGACGCCATATTGGAGGTCGGATTTCAACTTCCAGGCTTCTATAGTCATTTCGGTGTCCGACAGGGGCGCCAAGTCTGGATAGAGGATCTTCACAACGTCTATTGGCGTGCACCCTTCCCTGGCCTTGATATTGAGAAGATTGAGGAACATGCGCCACCAGCGTAACCGCGCTCGGACCTCCTCTTCCCGCTCGGTGGTATGGACATACGAATAGAGATAATCCGTGGCGACCAGATCGAAGAAGGCTTGCGGGTTCACCAGGAACTCCCGGCCGCGTCTGGTTGGCAGCAGCACATCTTTTTTCCGGCGAAGAAGCTTCAGATGACGGGTCATGTCGCGCACGACCCAAAGCGGCGGCATGTCGCTTTCATTGAGCACTTTGTTCATGCTGTAGAGGTCTTCGGCTGTGAATCCTGGCCAGAGGAAGTGCACACAGGCCCAATGCACGAACTTGCGGTTCATGGCGCCGGTCGCCGTCAATCCTATGCCGCCCTCGCCGTCAGCATAGGCAACCGAAAGAAGCATACCGCGAAGAAGTGGGGACAGTGCGGCGACATCGACGTCACCATGCAGCTTGATTTCCGGAAGCATCGTGCGGCTGTGATCCCTACCTCGCCCTATTCAGGTGCAAGCGAGTATCAACCGGCGACAAAACAATTGCTACTAAGAAAGCTAAAGCCGAAGGGGAGCGTCTCATCCGCCCCCTCCCTTCCCTTGCAACCCGGCCCAGCCGGTCCGGTCGGGGGCTTGCCTCAGCGCCAGTGGAGATGTCGAGTGTCGCATGTCTAAATGGCTGACGACGCGCCGCCCAAAGTGACATTTCTACTTTGCGCCAACGTGGACAGTTCAACCTTGCTGCCACANTCCAGCCGGTCCGGTCGGGGGCTTGCCTCAGCGCCAGTGGAGATGTCGAGTGTCGCATGTCTAAATGGCTGACGACGCGCCGCCCAAAGTGACATTTCTACTTTGCGCCAACGTGGACAGTTCAACCTTGCTGCCACATCTCGTGTAGCCGGGTACATTCTATTTTCAAGTGCGACATGCCAATGATTTCAATGGTTTCCCCTTGGAGATTTTGGAATGTCACAACGCTATTCGCAACTGAATCTCGCCGATCGACGTCGACTACACCATTTTGTCGAACGCAAAGTGCCGATCAATGAAATGGCGCGCCAACTCGGTCGGCATCGATCGACGATCTATCGCGAGATCAGGCGCAATACATTCCACGATCGCGAACTGCCCGAATACAGCGGCTACTTCCCAACGGTTGCCGACGACATCCGCAAAGAGCGGCGGCGGCGGCGTTTGAGGAAGCTGATGCGGCACCCGCAATTGCGCGCACTGGTCATCGAGCAGCTGGAGGCGCTGTGGTCACCGGAACAGATCGCCGGCCTTCTGCTTGCCGATGGTGTGAGCGCCGTCCGCGTCTGCACCGAGACGATCTATCGCTTCATCTATGGCAAGGAAGATCAGGCGCTGGAGCTCTATCAGCATCTTCCGGAAGGCCGCCGCAAACGCCGCCCCCGTGGCTCAGCCACGGGCGGCTCTTGAAGAGCGTTATGAGCTGCTTCTAGTGGGAAGTCGTCCATCTAGAAGACGGCCCATCAGCGTGCCCGCGCGACCGACGCCGGAGGTAATTCGGACACTGCGCAAGGACTGCAAGTGCGGCCAACTGATGTTGTCGGTCACCGCTTGCGGACGAACTCGGTGCGCAGGACCAGACCCTTGATCGCGTCGTGCCGGCAGTCGATCTCGTCCGGGTTGTTGGTGAGCCGGATCGACCTGATGACTGTGCCCTGTTTGAGGGTCTGGCCGGCACCCTTCACCTTGAGGTCTTTGATCAGGACCACAGAGTCTCCGTCGGTAAGAGGATTACCCGACGCATCGCGAACCTCCGCAGCTTGCGCGGCCTCCGCGGCGATTTCCGAAACCGGCCGCCATTCGCCGGTCGCCTCGTCATAGACGTAGTCATCGCTCTGGTCGCTCATGTTCGCTCCGCTGTAGTAGCCTGCTTGTCTTTATCGGATCGCCGCGATGCTCTCGGCATCGGCTGCTAACCCATAAGTGCCTCTATCCCTATCACCCCGCGAAATCAAATCGCGGTTTAGCGCCGGAGGCGAACCCAGCGAACGAGCAGTTGAGCTCGATCTTTGGCGCATCGTCGGTGACTCAAGATTTAGGCTTGAAACATGAACTTCAATGCGTCACTAATTTAGATTAACAGCTATGGAATAAATCTGAATGATCACAGCTGCACAGATGCGTGCCGCTCGTGCCCTTGCCGGCATCGACCAGAAGATGCTTGCAGAGAAGGCCGGCGTGTCAGTACCGACGATCCAACGCATGGAGGCCAGCGAAGGTATTGTGCGTGGCGTGGTCGAAACGTTGACGCGAGTGATCGAAGCGCTCAATGCCTGCGGCGTAGAGCTGATCGGCGACAACCAGCCGAGCGAGCGCGGTGGGCGCGGTGTCCGTCTAGTCCAGCCGGGTCCATCCGTCGATGCGAAGAGGTGAAACGCGGAGTTCTCTCCAACGGCGGCAATCGCCGACCGTGACGTCGTCGTCCCGTCGCCTATAACGAAGGGCCGGAATAACAAATGGGGATATCGCGGCATACGCAGACGGTATTAACGGCCCGCAGGCCGGACTCAGCACAGTTTTCTACCCCAACGTTCTGGGATTTGTTCACACCCAAACTCGTCACCGTGCTTCGCGAGGGGTATGGCTGGTCGCAATTTCGCAGCGACGCGGTCGCCGGGCTTACGGTGGCGATCGTTGCCTTGCCGCTTTCCATGGCGATTGCCATTGCTTCGGGCGTCTCCCCCGAACGCGGCCTCTTCACCGCGATTGTCGGCGGCTTCCTGATATCCGCTCTCGGCGGCAGCCGTTTCCAAATCGGTGGACCAGCAGGCGCCTTCATCGTGCTCGTAGCGGCGACTGTGCACAGCCACGGGCTGGATGGTCTGCTTCTGGCGACGACGCTGTCGGGTGTCTTCATGCTGACCGCCGGCTATATGCGGCTCGGCACCTATATCAAATTTATCCCCTATCCGGTGACCATCGGGTTTACCGCCGGTATCGCCGTCATCATCTTCGCCAGCCAGATCAAAGAACTGTTCGGGCTGAGATTGTCGGGCGCGGAACCCGGTGAACTTTTGGCGAAGCTGGCCGCACTGACCGCCGCAGCGCCCACGTTCAATTTTTCTACGCTTGCCGTGGCAATACTGACGATCAGCACCATCCTCGCCCTGAAACGTTTACGGCCGGGCTGGCCAGGCATGCTGCTCGCCGTCGCCGCCGCTTCGCTCGTCGCGGCAGTCTTCTCCTTGCCCGTGGACACTATTGGAACTCGCTTCGGTGGCATTCCGCGCGGCCTACCGCTGCCGTCAATTCCCGCGATGAGCAACGAACTTTTACTTGCCGTTTTGCCGAATGCTGTTGCCTTCGCCTTGCTCGGTTCAATCGAGTCGCTGCTTTCGGCCGTCGTTGCCGATGGCATGACAGGACGACGTCACCGTTCCAATTGCGAACTTGTAGCGCAGGGCTTGGCCAATATAGCCTCAGCGCTGTTTGGCGGCATCTGTGCGACCGGCACAATCGCGCGCACTGCGACCAATGTCCGAGCCGGCGCACATGGCCCCCTCTCTGGGATGCTACATGCCTTGTTCCTCCTCGGCTTTATGCTAATTGCCGCGCCGCTCGCGAGCTACATCCCGCTCTCTGCACTTGCCGGTTTGCTCACCGTCGTCGCCTGGAACATGATCGAGACGCAATCAGTGGTCGCGCTGATTCGCTCCTCGCGGGGTGATGCACTGGTGCTGCTCGTCACTTTCCTGCTTGTGGTCTTCCGCGACCTGACAGAGGGCATCGTCGTGGGTTTCGCGCTCGGAGCAGTACTCTTCATCGACCGTATGTCGAAGACGATCGCCGTCGAAGCTCACACTCTTCCACTGCTAGACGACACCGCCGACGAGGCAAATGGCGGGCGCGAGGCTTATCACGCGGAAGTCGCCAGCGATCCGGACACGGTTATTTACCGCATTTCCGGCGCATTCTTCTTCGCCGCTGCCACGACGGTCGGCGCAATCCTCGACCGCATCGCCGACCAGCGGCGAAACTTCATCCTCGATTGCTCGGCAGTTTCCTTTCTCGATTCTACTGCTGCCAGTGTCATTGAAGGCGCGGTGCACAAAGCTGGGCGTGCCAGAGTGCGCTTCTTCATCACGGGCGCCTCTCCGCAGGCTCGCCGCATGCTGTTTGCGCACAATGTGCGTCCCCCTCGCGTGCGGTACAAAGCCACGATTGAAGGGGCGCTAAGGCAAATCGAGAAGGAAGATAAACCCGGCGGAACATAACAACTGTACGATTGTCGGGCTCGACACGTTCATCGCCGGTGAGACGAGTTTCAGCCTCGTCGGCTATCATGCCGGCATGCGCGCCGCGCACCGGCTGGCTTGGCCAGCGGTTCAAGTTCGCTGCAAATGCACCGGATTGATCTGCCTTGCCCGTTGGACGAAGGCCGCAACAACGTCTTCGTTGGCGCGGGAATCGAGATAGCCGCAATGCCCGCGATTCAGCGCTTCGACGGTCTTCATGAGCTTCTTTGCCGGGGGCGATCGCCGCCGTGATCGCCGCGATGTTCAAGGCATTGGAACCGAACGGAGCCATGATGAGCGAGCCGAAGCCCGTCACGGCCACAATGGGATTGGCGCTCGTCTTGAACCCATCGTTCCGCGAGACCAGCATTCCAGGCATATGTTGGCCGGTCAGCGTAATCAGGAATAGCGGCAGCGCGACCGAGATCAGCGCATTCAGCGAGAACTCCGGCAAGGTGAAGACGGGAGCGGCGAATTCCAGCTTCAGGCCGGATAGATCGACGCGACCTTGCGTGAGCAGGCAGGCAAGCCCGAGTACCCAGAATGCCGACCACCGCATAACGGGCGGAGAAGCGCTTCAATGCGACGTAGGCGACGGTCAGAAGCCCGACGAGCAGCGGATTGACGCTTGCGCCGCCGAATGCGCCGTGCCGGTGGCAGGACTGCCCTGCATGCTACTGACCTTCGACGACCATCTCAAACGACCATCGAAATCCTGACGCCTCAGGGGCGCAAACCTGGCTGGAAGATGGATTTCATGAATGATCCTGTGGTCCTTGCGCGACGAGAGAAAGCTTTGTCTCGCTCGACGCGGCGGAATGACCGGATGAATTCACACTCTCAAAGCCAAAGGAGATGGGTGCAGATCACCCGCCAGTTCCCTTCTCTTCCCTTCCCTTGCAACCCGCCCCAGCCGCTCCGGGCGGGGGCTTGCGAGCTGAAGCGTCGCATTTCTAAATGGCTGAAGACGCCGGATGGGACACTTCTACTTTGCCCAACGGCGGACAGTTCAACCTGGCCGCCACATGTCGTGTAGCGCCAGTTTAGAATGCGACATATAGGCCAGTTAGAGATGCGACAGTCCCGCCTCTTGGGACGTGAGCGGGTGGTTCATCTGGCCACCCTCGATGAAAGGGTTCGGCGCAAATTCCTGGCCGCCAACTTATGGGAAACAGTTTTCCGATAAATCAATCGTCCTGGGATGGACCGCTGGATGATGTCCCTCCGGCTTCTGGAGAGGGCTAATGCACGAAGACAAGATCCGCCAGGCTCTCATCGAGCTTCTGTATCGCAACTCCTATGGCGTGGTCATCTCCAACATCGTCATTTCCGGCGCTGCGGTGTACGTCCTTCGCAATGCCGTATCGGCTAGTTGGCTGGCCGGATGGGTTGGCGCGCTCTATCTGCTCATCGTCCTGCGTGTGCTCGCCTCCCGCCGTTTTTTCAGCCGCCCAAGGGATTCCCGGTCCATCATGCGATGGGCCTGGCTCGCTGCAGCATTTACCTGGGCGTCCGGTCTGCTGTGGGGCACGCTCGGTTGGGTCGGCTTCCTTCCGGATGCGCCCATTGTTCTTTCGTTCACGGTTATCGTGCTGACCGGCCTCGTCTGCGGCACGGTTCCGTCTCTGTCGGCCTTTCCGCCCGCGCTCATCGGTTCAATTCTTGTGACGGTCCTGCCGATCGCCGTCCGCTGCATTCTGACGGACAGCGATATTTCCGGCGCTTTCCTGTTCCTGCTCGCCTCCCTTGTGGCTATCAACTTCTACTACTGCCGCATCACCTACCGGATGTTGCGTGAAACCGTCAGCCTGCGACTGGAAAACGAAAGCCTCGTCGGTCACCTGCAAGAGGAACGTGATCGGGCACAGGCAGCAGACCGCGCCAAGACTCGATTTCTGGCAGCCGCCAGCCACGACCTGCGCCAGCCGATCCATGCGTTGAGCCTGCTTGTTTCCACACTGGCAATATTGGGGCAGCGTGGAAACGTCGCCTCAGCCGATGCTCGCGATCTGGCAACGAGGGCGAAATCCGCCGTCAGCAATCTCGGCGGACTGCTGAATGCGCTGCTCGATATCTCCCGACTTGACGCCGGCATCGTGACGATCGCGAACGAGACAGTGTCGTTGCGCGACCTCTTTC
Source organism: Ensifer sp. Root31 (assembly GCF_001424825.1). NCBI lineage: Bacteria > Pseudomonadati > Pseudomonadota > Alphaproteobacteria > Hyphomicrobiales > Rhizobiaceae > Ensifer > Ensifer sp. Root31. The sequence goes on from NZ_LMCO01000017.1 coordinate 110,705, forward strand.
GCGATCTTCGCGACGAGTTCGCCGCAGAAGCAAACCAGCGCGGCCTTGACTGGCGGGTCGTCAACAGCGACTTGCTGATCGACAGCGACCCGATGATGCTCCGACGGATCCTCAACAACCTGTTGTCGAACGCGTTTCGCTACACCAATGCGGGCGGCGTCCTCCTTGGCTGCCGCAGGCGCGGCAATTCGGTCGAAATCCAGGTCCTGGACACGGGCTCCGGCATTCCTGCCGATCAGCAAGCGATGGTCTTCGAGGAATTCATGCAGTTGCAGAATCCGGCAAGGGACCGCACACAGGGTCTGGGCTTGGGCCTTGCCATCGTTCGGCGCACGGCCGAGCTGCTGCAACATCCCTTAAGATTGGTGTCCGTGCCCGGGCGCGGCTCGATGTTCTCGATCACAGTTCCGAGGGCTCGCTCGGTAGGATCTCCCCTGCAACCCGGCCGGCCATCTCCCGCGGCCGGCATCACGGCCGGTATTATACTGGTGGAGGACGAAAAGGAGGTGGCCGACGCCATGGTTCGGCTTCTGACCCTGGAGGGGCATCGCATCTATGCCGGCCGGTCTGCCGAGGAAGTGCTGAGAGTCCATTCCGAAGCCCTGGTGGCCGGCAGCGCGCCGGTCGATCTTATCGTTGCCGATTACCGCCTGGAGCATGGCGCCACAGGTCTGGACGCGATCCAGACCCTTTGCGACCACATCGGCCGCCGCGTTCCGGCCATCATCGTTACCGGCGACACGTCGCCATCGCGCCTCAAGGAGGTTAGCGCCAGTCGCGCGCGCATTCTGCACAAGCCCATCACCGGAGAGGAGCTGCGCGCTGCGATCCATGCCGCCTTGGAGGACTTCGAGCCGGAACCCCGCGGATAACCAGGGTATTGAGCGCACCAGGCGTCGGCAGCAATGTTGCCAGAGTCTCGTTGGCGCGGCTGGGCCCGCTCGCCACAGCGGGTTCAAAATAGCGACGGCGGGGGACCGGGAATACTAGCGCCGGCAAGTCTTCCCGCTTGATCGAGGGGTCGGGCCAACCTCGCGGCACCCGGCACCTTCACCCACCCGGTCTGACCAGCGACCGCGCGTAATCGCCAAGAACCGCACCGCGCCGATGTTTTCGACCGTGCGGATGGAGGCTGTCTGACGGCCACAAGCAAGCGGCAAAAAGACCGGCAAGGCTCTCGCCGCTTTTTCCACGCTCAGGGTAAATGGCGGGTTTGGGAGATCACGCCCGCGTGTCACTCCGGGAGCCCCGCCTTGCGGTAGCCATCGACGAAATGCGCAAGCGTCGCAGCGTCGCGGAATGGCTCGGTCGTCGCCCAGTGGTGGATTGTGAAACTCGGATTGCCAACCAGGAAGAGTTCGACCTCTGTGCGTGCCTCGTCGAGCCGGCCCAGCTGAGCAAGGCTTGCCGCCAGGAAACGGCGCGAGCTTGTACGGTACGTCTCGTCCCTGCGCAGCGTCTCGACAGCGGCTTCGTACTCGCCGGCCGCGTATTGGGCCTGGCCGAGCGTCAGATAGTACCAACTCGCCGGAAACGGGTTCAGCCGGAACGCCTTGCGAATGTGCTCAAGACCCTCCTCCACCCGTCCGGCCAGGACCGCGACATCGGAGAGTGCCGCCCAACTGTCGGCCTCGTTCGGGTCGAGCTCGATCGCCTTGGCGAATTCCCGATCGGCTTCGTCGAAGCTGCGCTCATAGGCAAGCAGATACGCCAGAACCCAGCGGCTGCCGGCATCGTTGGGATCGAGCGCGACGGCCTTGCGCGCCAGTTCCAACGCAATGCCACGGCTAGCTTCGGTGGGTCCGCCCGAATGCACCCACCCCATCCAGTGGTTCATGGCAAGCCAGCGATAGGCCTCGGCATAATCAGGATCGAGCGAAACTGCGCGCGTGAGCATCAGATGCGCTTCCTGCGCCGACTGCGGCGTGTCATCCATCAGCTTACGCGCCCGCACGCAGAGATCGTAAGCCTTGATATTGTTGGGTCGGTTGCGCGACGGCGGTGCGCGCAGCCGGCCGAGCAAGGCTTCCACGATCTTGCCGGTGACCTCGTCCTGAACGGCAAAGATATCTTCCAGGCTGCGATCGAAGCGTTCCGCCCATAGGTGTTCGCCACTCACCGCATCGACCAGCTGGGCGTTGATGCGGACATGCTCGCCGGCGCGACGAGCGCTGCCCTCCAGCAGGTAACGCACGCCAAGATCCTCAGCGATCCCGCGCACGTCCATCGCCCTCCCCTTGTAGGCAAAGGCCGAATTGCGTGCGATGACAAAAAGGCCGGAGATCCTGGACAGGTCAGTGATCAGATCTTCGGTCAACCCATCCGCGAAGGATTCCTGTTCGGGGTCGTTGCTGATATTCACGAAGGGCAGCACGGCTATCGATGGTTTGCCGGGCAGCGGCAAAGGTTTTCGCATCGCGCCGCTCAGCTGCTCGATGGCCCTGGTGAAGCGGTAGCCGACGCGCGGAACCGTCGAGATCCATTCATCGCCGTCGGCGGCGGGACCAAGCAGCTTGCGCAGCTGCGCGATCTGGACGGTGAGATTGCCCTCCTCGACAGCCGTGCCTGGCCACGCCGCATCCATCAACTCGGTTTTTCCAAGAATTTCGCCGGGTCGTCCGACGAGTGCTGCAAGCAACTTTAAGCCGCGGTGGCCAACGGCAACGGGATCACCGTTCCGAAGCAGCGTTCCCGCATCCGGATCAAGCACGAACGGACCAAAGGCGAAGCGCGATCCCTGCATGCGGCGCATCTATAGTCCGTTTGGAAATTTTTGAGAACTATTTGGGAGGCCTTAATTACGACGCCGTTCGTATCCGGCAGACTCCATCCTCTTTCAGGTCGAGGGCCGCTGGCCGCTCAAACCATATGGAGGTTGCCATGAACGATATTCCCACCTCTGCGTCGACCCCGCTTCAGGCAGCGTGGCCGGCAATGCCCGTGGAACCGGCGGAAGTGTCGCGCCGACACTACAGCCTGGCGACCTTGCGAAGCATCATCGCTACCTGGGGTGAGCGGATACGCTTTCGCTGGGAACTCGAGCAAAAGTTGAAGGACGATCCTCATTTGATCGATGACATCGGTCTGACGAGACAGCAGTTCGAGGCAGAGATCGCCAAGTCCTTCTGGCAAGTATCAAATCCCTTATAAGGCGAATGCTTCATGATTACCGAATGCACGACAATATCGCGCGAGGATCGGATCCCATGGGCCGCGATGGCGGGCATCATCGCGACCGTCACGGTGTTCGCCGTGGCACAGGGGCTAACCTATCCGCTGCTCAGCTTCATCCTGGAGCGGCAGGGAATGACATCAGGCGTGATCGGCCTGTCGGCGGCGATGACGCCGCTCGGTTTCATTTTATCCGCGCCTTTCATTCCCGCGTTTACCCGGCGGGTGGGCGCGCCGCGGCTTGCGATCCTGTGTTCGATGCTGGCCGCGCTCACCCTGATCGCGATTGGCTTGACGCAAGAAGTATGGACTTGGATGCCACTGCGCTTCCTGCTCGGCTTTTTCGCCAATCCGCTCTACGTGATCAGCGAAACCTGGCTGCTCTCGATCACGCCCGCGCCACGCAGGGGCCGCATCATGGGCCTCTATTCATCGATCGTTTCGGCTGGCTTCGCCATCGGCCCTCTGTCGCTCGGGCTGGTTGGCACGCAGGGCTGGCCGCCCTTCATGATCGGCATCGTCGCCTTCCTTCTCTGCGGTCTGATTGTGCTTGCGGTCGTGCCGCGCCTGCCGGACATGCCGCATGAGGGTGAGGCAACATCGGTCGGCGGCTTCTTCGCTCTGGCACCGCTCCTATTGTTCGCGGTTTTCACTGCCGCTGCTTTCGAGCAGACCCTGCTTTCCTTGTTTGCTGTCTACGGAGCAGCGCTCGGCAGCGCCGAAGAGCGCATTGCTTCGCTCATTACCTGCTTCATCGCAGGCAATGCCGTGTTGCAGATTTTGCTCGGGCGCGTCGCAGAGCAATTTGGCTCGAGACGGACGATGCTGGTCTGTGCTGTGGTATCGCTGGCCGGCTGCCTGTTGCTGCCGTGGTTCTTCAACTCGTGGCTCATCTGGCCGCTCGTTTTCGTCTGCGGCGGGGTCTCGTTCGGGATCTACACCATGTCGCTGATCCAGCTCGGCGAGCGTTTCGCCGGTCAAGCCTTGATCGCCGGCAACGCTGCCTTCGCGATCCTATGGGGTACCGGCGGCATCGTGGGCTCGCCCGTGACAGGACTGGCGATGCAACTGATCGGACATCAGGGGTTGCCATTGTCCCTTGGCCTGCTGTGCTGTGTACTGGCCCTGCTCCTGATGGCGGAGAGACGACGGGGTTGATCCCGGCACTTGCCTCATGCCGCGTCGATGATGATAAGCCGGGTTCCACCAATAGGGAGCAAGCATGATCGCCGCCTGGCATATCCCATTGACATATCCACGGCCAACAACCTATATGGGGATATACTTAAGCCATATCCCAAGAGGTGATCGATGGACCAGGGCTCCGTATTTCAAAGCAATCGCAGCCAGGCGATCCGTCTACCGAAGGCCGTGGCGCTACCCGACGATGTCAAGAGAGTCGATGTCGTGGCGGTCGGAAGAACTCGAATAATAACCCCGGCCGGGGAAGCTTGGGACAGTTGGTTCAACGGCGAACGGGCGAGCGCCGACTTCATGGCGGATCGTGACCAGCCCGAGCAGCAAGAGCGCGAGACGTTCTGATGCTCAAATACATGCTCGATACCAACATCTGCATCTTCACGATCAAGAATCGTCCAGAGCCTGTTCGCGAGGCTTTCAACCGCCACCAGGGGCAGCTCTGCATCAGTTCGATCACTCTTATGGAACTGATTTTCGGCGCTGAAAAATCGGCAATGCCGGAGCGAAATCTCAACGTCGTTGAAGGATTTGCGGCAAGGCTCGACGTTCTGAACTTTGATCGCTTGGCGGCAGCACACACCGGCCAACTCCGGGCCGAGCTGGCCAGGGCCGGCAAGCCAATCGGACCTTACGATCAATTGATTGCTGGCCATGCCCGCTCACAGGGGCTGATCCTGGTCACCAACAATGGACGGGAATTCGAAAGAGTGCCTGGCTTGCGTCTTGAGGACTGGGCGACCACCTGACAATGGAAGGCATGCCCGATTGCCAGGGGCGCGAAAGCCTGGCCGGAGGAAGGAACAAACTTGCAAGATAAGCGTTCTGCGGCGAAACGGAGGCAACGCAGATGCAAGGTATCAATTGGGATCACCCCGTCAGGGTCGGTCCAGAAGGTGAGCGGTGTATCAACGGGCCAGAGGATGCGCTGCAGTATCTAAGTGAATGGCCCCAAGGCGGATGGTTCTACGAACGGGCCAGAAATCGCTGCCACGCCGCGCTGGAGCGCGGGGAGAGCCTTGGGCTGTCGCGCAAGGCCTTCATTGGCGCGGCCATCGAATGTTCATTCCCGATTGCGGAGGACGAGATTTCCTCGTGAGTTGCCGGCCAGCAACCTGATTTCACGATCGGGGCGGTTCTCCACAACCCGTGAATTTCGCACGAAATTACAAGCTCCTAAGCCTGCCGGCATTCGTGGATAACCAGTGCATCACTTGAGGGTTGCTTCGCCTGCTCCACCGCCGTTTTTCCAGTGGCATGAAATCCATCTAGGGTGCACAAGCTCCGGCGTTCCGGGCGGTTAGTGGAGCAACTATCAAAGAGGCCGCGCCCTGCTGCCGCAGGCGCGGCCTCCACGCTTTTCAGGACGACATTTTGCGGAACTGTTGAGGTTTGACTGGGCGACTCCAACTTTCACATCAACGACGTGAATCGGTTCGCCCCAACCGATTCAAAACTCTTCTGTGGTTGCCGCCCGGGATGCAAGAAGATTTGATTTGAATGTGCGAGTGATCGAGTGCGGTCTTCTGTAAGGCCTTTATCTGCGGCATTTTCAGAAGCCGCTGGCCGGTATGGTGATCAGCGGATCAGGTCCAAATCTCATTGTCGAGCTTAAGTGCTCACGAGTTTTGACTGGTTTTCCTAATCCAGATCTGTTCGATTATTTTGCCCATTCGGGTCGTCGCCTTCTTTCACCCCCTTATCCGGCGTCAGCCTTGCGCAGCCTTGTGGTCAAGCTGCGGTTGCTACTGCCGGAACCCGGTAATCCTCTTGTTTGATCAGCATCGCCCAAATGGTCCTGGCCATTTTGTTGGCTAATGCGATCGCCACGAGCATCCGTGGCTTGCGCATCATCATCTGCGCCAGCCAGGAACCTTCCGCAATCGATTTGCGGCCCATCCAGTTCAGACGGGACATCGCCCCAATAATCAGCAGTCTGCGGATATCGGTTTGCCCTGCTTTGGAAACGCCCCCGAGCCGCTCTTTACCGCCGGACGAGAACTGGCGTGGTACGAGACCGAGCCAGGCGGCGAAGTCGCGGCCACATCGAAAGCTCTCCATCGGCGGGGCAAAGGCTTCGACGGCGAGAGCGGTCAAAGGTCCAACCCCGGGGATTGTCTGCAAGCGTCGCGCCCTATCCGCTTCAGCTGCCAGCGCCTTGATCTTCCCGGTTTGGGCATTGATGCGGGTCGTCTTCTCGGCAATCTGCTCCAGCAAATCACGGCACTCCTCGCGCATCAAATCGGGCAAATCGCTGTTCGGCGCATTCAGGACATCTTCGATCCTGTTGAGCTGACGAATTCCCTGTGGAACAACATGGCCATATTCATAAAGGTACGCCCTGAGAGCATTGATCAACTCGGTTCGCTGGTGGACAAGCCGCTCCCTGGAACGAAACAGGATAGCCTTGCTTTGCTGCTCTGCCGACTTCGGCTCGACGAAGCGCATTTCTGGCCGCTGCGCCGCGATCACGATGGCCTCGGCGTCCGCCGCATCGTTCTTCTGGCGCTTCACGAACGGCTTCACGTAATGAGGAGCGATCAGTTTCACCTCATGGCCAAGCCTGATTATTTCGCGGGCCCAGTAATGCGCACTGCCACAGGCTTCCATCACCACGACCGCTGGTGCTTGTTCGGCCATGAATCGGCGGAACATCTCCCGCGACAGCTTCTTGCGAAACTGCAGATGTCCCGTCACCGAGGCTGCGTGCAGCTGGAAAACATTCTTCGCCAGATCGACTCCAATCATCATATCCTTCGTCACGGTTGCCGTCCTTTCCGCTCAGTGCTGTAGACACCACATCTTTGGCACATTGCGATGCCGTCTGGGGAGGACGGCAACCACCCCATCTCATTGGACGCGGATTCTCCGACGCGCGATGCTGCGTTCATGACCCAGCAGTGCTCCAACCTCTACTTTCAACGGATAGATCCCAGCCGAAACATGGCGCGCTACTATGCGCTTTCGATCCAGCCGACGCTCTTTGGCGAAATCTCCCTTATCCGCGCCTGGGGACGCATCGGCACGCTCGGCCAGGAGATGAGCCATCACTTCGCATCCGAGGCCGATGCCATTGCGATCCTTCTCCAAATCGCCCGCAGAAAGAGGGCGAAAGGCTATGTTGCCAAGGCAATCTGTGGAAAATCACCTGAGGAGGCGGGAGTTGTTGCGCAAGACCGATGACATTGGCGCCATTCGGGCAAAGTATCCTTTCGTCAAAAACGAGGAGGAACAACCTTTGACCACCACAACTGAAATCGCAGAAAAGATCGCCGGCGAGCATGGCCTGACGAAGGCGCAAAGCAAAGCCGTCGTTGAATCCGTGCTTGCAGCCATCGCCGCCGCTTCGGTCTCCGGCAACGAAACCTCCCTGCCCGGCTTCGGCAAGTTCAAGGTTAAGGCCACGCCTGAGCGTGAAGCCCGCAATCCGGCAACCGGAGCGACCATCAAGGTCGCGGCAGCAAGGAAGGTGTCCTTCGTACCGGCAAAGGCTCTGAAGGACGCACTCAACAAGTAACGTCGCAGCTTTTGGCCCCGCCTGCTGGCGGGGCCACTGAACTCGCTTAGGCTCTGCGTCCAGGCAGCAGCAGAACCCTATGCCATGGGGCTTTTCAGCCGCACGCGTTTAAGCGCCACCGCCGCTGCGCACCATCGTCAAACGCAGTGAAGCCGTCCGGCCGGACCGCCTTACCCGTCGAACCGGCCGTTCGAGATGTCCTCGGCCGACGTCACGGAAACCGCGACGCTGACGCCCTTGATAACCGTGCCTCCGGCCCGTTGGAGATCAACGACGGTCTGAAGGGCCAGCGTGAGCCGGTGGCGAAACCTGCAAGTCCGTCAGGGCCATGTTCGACCGGGGCGGTTGGGTGGAGGCCGTCATTCGCACAAAACCGAAGCCAACGCCGACGCGATCAAGTCGTGGCTTGGAACACCCGGACGGCACGTTGGGCGTTGCCGTCTTCTTGGTTTTCGGTTTCGATTGGGCTTTTCGACGACTAACTCCACTTGAGGTGTAAGCTGATCACCAATGTTGCTTTCATCCGCCATTTTGAAATCCCCAATTCTTCCTGCGCGTTGTTTTCCTCGCGGTTCACGAAATAGTCATACATCGGCGGTCGCCGACAACCAATCCGAACCCGGACGAGAAGTCTTCGCACTATCGCGCGGGGAAGGGATCGAATACCGGCGGTCGTGGACACACGAGCAATGCCGCGTTGCCGTTAACCTCATTGGCTGAAATCTCAGCAAGGCGGTAGATGTATGCCCTAAAAATTGGTAAAGAAAGTGTTATTGTCTTTGTATATATAGGCACACGAATGTCGCTTCGATTTTATTATTGTCACGCGCACACCATTGGATCGATGTAACTTTATCTCACCAGACATTTTGCTCATGTTATGCTCTTCTATACATCGCCCCATCTATTGTCAGTCCAGTGCCAGTGATGTCGATGATCCGACGTCAACCGGGGGCGTCACACGGGACATGAGGTCATGAACGTTCATCCTTCGCTTCAGGGGGGATTCGAGTATCCACTTTCTCCGCGGGTCGAAGCGATCCTGGAGCGAGAGCAATTCGGCGAAGCCCTGCGCGATGTGGCGCTGCGGCTTGTCGCGATGCACGACATTGCGCCGCGGATCGTACGCTACACCGCCAACTTGCAGAAGTGGCTACTCACCCAGGCAATCCTGACCTTGCATTTCGAGCACAAAACCGACGCCACCCGGCCGGGCCTGACGGCGGCGAAGCTCATCGATTTTATCGTCGCCAACAACGGTGCAAGCAAGAATACCGCCGTGGCGCACCTCGCCGAAATGCGTAGCTACAGGCTGCTGCTCGACGCCGAATGGTCGGGCGACAAGCGTTTGCGTCCGTTAATCGTGGCGGACACGGCCGAAGACCTCATCCGTCAGTGGTTCGATGGCCACCTGAAATCGCTCGACCGGTTGGACGGGGGGAAGCGCCATCATCTGTCCGGCGCCGAACCGTCGCTCATGCATTTCGCGCAGCCGAGGGCGATCCGGCGCCTGTTTGTGGAGCCGGGTTGGTGCGCCCCACCCGAAAACGTTGCCACCTTCGTGTGGACGGAATCCGGCAGCAACATTCTGCACGATCTGATCGCGCGCCTGCCGAAGGGGGAGTTGGCCGAAGGACCGACCTCTGTTGGTCCATTGCGGATCAGCGAGATCACCAGTCGCTACATCATTTCGAAAAGCCACGCCCAGCGGGTTTTTGCGCGTGCTCGCGACCTGGGCATTGTTGGGTGGCAAAAGCCTGGAAACCGCGGTGATCTATGGGTGTCGTCTGAGCTTGTTTGCGACTATCGCCGTTGGCAGGCGGTGAAGTTCGCGGCACTCGAAGAAGCGTTCGATTGGGCCGTTGCCGGGTGGCTTGATTGACAGTCGCCTTGTCACAAGTCCCTTCACCTGCACTAGGTGCGGGGGCATTGGCGTGACGGCCGGAACAGGGTTGCTTTTGCGTTAATGCCGATCGTCGTTTTTTATCGTTGGAATTTGTGGAAAATTTTCCAAGTATCTATGGCTATTGCTTAATTCGGCGCAGGTACAACTTGTCCCATCAAGAACGGGGAGACAAGAAATGAACAACGCTAAAGTATTTTCCGCAGTATTGCTTGCATCGCTGCTTTCGGCACCGGTCGCCATGGCCGGCCCTGAGCTTGCTTCGCCGGCCTTCGTGCAGCAGGCAACCGGCGGCGCCGGTTTCTCGGCTCTCGATACCGCCGCGATCATGAAGCCGATGATGGACCTGATCGTCGCGACGCCGACCGTCGACACGTCGTCGCTCGCCGGCAATCTTTCCTTCGTCTATCAGAGCGGCGACTTCAACACCGCATCGATTCTGCAGAGCGGCGTGCGCAACGTCGGTTTGATCCAGCAGGCCGGCTATATGAACTCGGCTTCGATCAGTCAGACCGGTGTCGGCCACCAGGCCTTCATCTCGCAGCAGGGCCGCAACAACGTGGCGATCATCAGCCAGCGCTGACACACACGTGCAATGGTGCGCTCGGGGACAGGCGCTGCCGTTGATGCAAATCTGGAAGAGCCTGTGATCGCAGGCTCTTTTTGTTTTCAGCTGGCTCGGGTTACTGCCCGTCGTCAACTTCCGGCAGCGGCACCGGATCCGGGTCCGGCTGCGGAACGCCGCCGAAATCAGGGAAATCGATGGTAAAGCCCGGGCCACTGGAGCTTGCGCCTTCACCCTGGGCAGTCGCCTGCGAAAGCAGCCAGTTGCCGTTCAGCGGATCGCCGCCGAACGAGGGATTGATCGGCTGGTAGACAAGCTCGGACGCAAAGCCCGTTCCGGCTGCAGCGATGGTTACCGTTACCGCGAGAAGCGCGGTTTGAAGCCACTTCATTGGTATTCTCCTTCTTGAATATCGAGGCGGTCAACGTTTCGGTAAAACGTACATCCGGCCTGGAACCACGACAACGGTCTTGTTTTCCAGTCCGCGCAGGCCGGTCGGCATCATGTACCGCCCGCTCTGTGCGGTCTGGATTGCCAGCACCGTCGAATTCTTGGAATCCCGCACATCCAGCACACCGGCAAGGCTGTTGCCGTCCTGGATATAGGCAATCTGGTTGTTCTCGCCGGAAACGCCGACGAGCTGGAAGTTGTTGTCGCCGCGGCTCGCCTGCACCACCGAGTTGTTGGTGCCGCCCTGGACGAGAAGCAGCGCCGAGCTGTTGCCCTCGATTGCCTGGACGGCGCGGTTGTTGGTGCCTGCCTGCTGGATCAGCGCCAGGCTTCCCGTGCCTTCGACGCCGGCATTGGCAATGTTGCCCTGGCCGAGCTGGATGATAGATGTCGTCGAACCGCTTTCGCCGCCGAGGAACGGCTGGATCGGCGCCATCAGAGCGTTCACCTCGGCCGGGTTGGTGCTGTAGTCTTTGACGAGCAGGTCTTCCGCGGCTGCCGGCGCAACAGTCGCCACGAGACCTGCGGCCATGATCGCGTTGCGAAGAACTCGGCCGATTGGGCGTGTTGAACGTTTCATCTGTTTTCTACCCGTTTCTCTGTTTCTTCGGTCAGATGCGTGTCGTCGGTGGCGAAAGCTCGATCGTCTGGTCGAGCTCGCAGAGTGTCTTGCCGGTGTCGTCCGTGACCACGAGCGTAATCCGGACCCGGCCGGTGCGGTTGATCACGACCTGCGTGTCGCCAAGAGAGCCCGCGGAAAAGCGGTTCTTCTGGCTGGTCGTGCTGCTTCCCCCCGTCGATTGCGTGGCGATACCAAGGGCGAAGCTGCCGTTGAGGTCGGTTGCACCTTCGATGAAAGGTCTGAGCGTCGCCGTCTCCTGGCCGCCGATCCGCACGCCGCATGCCGTGATGCGCGGGTCGCTGGTGTTGCCGAGGATGGTCTGACCGTTCATCGAAGAGGCACTCGCTTGAAAGCCGAAGGTGATTGAGACTGCGAAAACCTGGAGAAACCGAAGTGCCTGCGAGAGCCGCATGATCTGATCCTCCTTGAAGGGTTGGGGCGCTCGAAAGCGCCCCAACGTGTCGATCAACCTGGGTCGATCAATTCTGGCTGACGAAGGCGACGTTGGCGCGGCCGGCCTGGATGACCACCGAGTTCTGGCCGCTGTTGCCCTGGCTGACGATCGCGTAGTTGCGATCGGCATCGCTGCTGCCGCTGCCATACTGCAGGACCACCGAGTTGGAGGCGGAACCCGTTTGGCTGATCCAGGCGTTGGAGTAGGCTCCGGCCTGAACGACTGCCGACGAGTGACCGCCAGCGCCCGTCTGGTCGACGAGGGCAAGCGAGTTGTTCGACGACTGAACGATCAGCGAGGTGTTGCCCACCGTGTTCGACTGGTTCGTGCCGGCGACGTTCTTCTTGCCGTTCTGGATCGTCAGAGCGGCGTTACTGAGGCTTGCGATCTGCGTGGTGGTTGCCACGTTGTCATGGCCAGCTTGGATGATGCCGGCTGCAGACAGAATGGCGCCATTCTGCAGGTTGCTCGCGGTGTTGCCGTTGCCCGACTGAACGATGGCGGCCGCAGCCCCGAGCGTTGCCGTCTGGACGTTGGCTGCACCGTTGCCGTCACCGATCTGAACCGTGGCGGCAAGCGAACCGGCAGCAACGGTCTGGAAGTTGAAAGCGTCGTTGTCGTCGCCGACCTGAACGATGCCTGCCGCCGAAGCGACGGTCGGCACGTTGATTTCACCGAGCGGGTTGGTGAATGGGGTCGATGTGGTCTGGGTCGACTGGGCCTGGCTGTGTGTGATCGTCTTAGGACCGAGCAGCCATGACGCACCACCATTCTGTACGCTGGTGTTGATGCCATAGGTCGTCGTTGTGATGCTGGCGATGCCGCTTGCCGGCGCGATCAGCTGGCCGATCTGGACGTTGGCGGCGCTGTTGTCGTTACCAAACTGAGCAACCAACGCGATCGAGTCTTCCGCCGGCGCCGAACCCGAGCCGGTCAGCGTCGTCGGGCCGCCGGCGATGCCGAAGATGAATGGGCCCTGCATGTTTGGCGTGAGATAGTTGCTCAAGCCGGGAACCGAAGCCGTCGTCGTCAGATTGAAGGCTGGCAGAACTTCATAGGTTGCCGTCTGCGTCGCGCCCTGGGTGTTGTAGGCGGTGTTACCCGAACCGACCTGCAGGATGCCGGCGATGACATTGCTGCTGTCGGCCTGCTGCAGGTTGCCGGCCGTGTTGCCCCAGCCGAACTGGCCGATGAGGGCCGTTGCCCCGCTGACGTCATCCTGAACGTTGGCGGATTCGTTGTTGCCGCCCGCGCCCTGGATGATGAAGGCGTTGGACAAGGACGACGCCGTCTGGCTGTTGACCGCCTCGTTGAAGCGACCGCTTTGGATGATCGTCGCATCGACGCCGGTGCTTGAGAGCTGCAGGTTGGCGGCCGTGTTGTCGCGGCCATCTTGCAGGATGCCCGCGCTACCGCCGGTTACGCCGGACTGCAGGTTGGCTGCATCATTGCGGTTGCCCGACTGGATGATCGACGCGTCGACATCGCTGCTGGTCAACTGAACGCTGCCGGCCACGTTGCGGTTACCGTCCTGGATGATGCCGGCGGTGCCGCCGGTTACGCCAGATTGGCCATTGCTTGCTTCGTTGCGGTCGCCATTCTGCAGGGTGAAGGCGTCGACATCGGTGCTGCCGGCCTGGATCGTGCCAGCATTGTTGCGATCACCCTTCTGCACGATAACGGTCGCCATATTGGTGCCGTCGGTCTGCAGATTGCTCGCTTCGTTGCGGGCGCCGTCCTGGACGATCAGCGCATCGGAGTTGACGAGGTCTGCCTGTACGTTGCCAGCCGTATTGCGGCTGCCGAGCTGCAGGATCGACGCATTGGTCGGATCGACATTGGTCTGAAGGTTGGCCGCGACGTTGTTGGAGCCGCCCTGGACGATGTTGGCGGTTGCTTCGGTGCCGCCACTCTGAACGTTGGCTCCGCTGTTGCCGCTTCCGATCTGCAGGATGTTGGCAGTGTTCTCTACACCACCGCCGACCTGCGCATTGCTGGCGCCATTGTTGGTGCCGAACTGGGTAATGTTGCCTTCGTTGTCGCTGCCCGTATCCTGGAAGTTGGTGGCAATGTTGCCCGAACCAAACTGGCCGATATTGGCGCTGTTATTGGTGAACTGCTCGCTGCCGATCGCGTCGTTCTGGTAGTTGGCAGCGATATTGTCGTCGCCGAACTGCAAGATCGCCGCATCGTTGCCTTCGAGCGGGTTGCCGCCGCGGTTGCGGGCGTTGACGGCAAGGTTGTCGTCGCCGAACTGCGCAATCGCCGAGCTGTGGTTCGTGCCGCCTTCCGACAGGTTGTAGGCATCGTTGCGGTCGCCGCCCTGCAGGATGGTTGCCGTCGAATTGCGGCCATCGTTCTGGGTGTTGACGGCCAGGTTGTCGTTGCCGACCTGACCGATGACAGCCTTGTTGTCGTTGTTGTAGCCGTTGTTGTGGTAATCGCCGATCTGGCTGTTGAGCGCCGTGTTGCGGTTACCGTCCTGGACGGTCTGTGCCGTGTTTTTCTTGCCGCCGCCGGAACCGCCGGCCTGAAGGTTGACGGCATTGTTCTTGTTGCCGCTCTGCGCGATCGAGGCGTTCAGGCTGTCGGCCGGACCGGCCTGTGTACCCGGGGACTGCAGGTTTGAAGCGGTGTTATTGTTGCCGTCCTGCAGGATGAAGGCGTTCGAATTGTTGACCGATGTCTGAACGTTGGCAGCGGCGTTGTTATTGCCGTCCTGAATAACGGTGGCCGATGTCGGGTCGACATTGGTCTGCGTGTTGACGGCGCTGTTGTCCTTGCCGTTCTGGGCAATGATGGCCGTGGCGTCGAGCGAGCTGCCCGTCTGCGTGTTGATGGCGCCGTTGCCTTTGCCGACCTGCAGGATGCCGGCGTTACCGTCGATGCTGGCTGTCTGGTTGTTGATCGCGGCATTACCGGTGCCGCTCTGGGCGGTGACGGCGTTGGACGAGGTCTCGTCCGTTTGGTTGTTGATGGCAGCGTTACCAGATCCGTTCTGCAGAATGCCGGAGAAATTGCCACCGTTTGCGCCGAGCTGATTGCTCTCAGCATAATTGCCGGGCTTGTTCGGGCTGTCGTTCAGCTGGATGATGCCGGTGTCGTTGCCGCTGTCACCTTCTTCCTGGGTGTTGCGGGCAACGTTGGCATTGCCGCCCTGGAAGATCGTGCCGCGGTTTGCACCATCCTGGCGGAACTTGTCGACCAGGTTGTTGGTGCCGAACTGGGCGATGCCGCCGACGTTCTCGCCCTTTTGCAGGAAGTCGCCGCCAACGACGTTCTTGCTGCCGAGCTGCATGACGCCGAGGTCGTTCTTGCCTTGTTGGGCGTCGCCCGCTGCGCCGCCTGCTGCCAGCGGCAGGAAGACGTTCTGCTGGCCGTGCTGGTAGATGAAGCCGCGGTTGGCGCCTTCCTGGGACAGGTAGGCGAAGTTGCTGTCGTCGCGCTGGCCGATGTAGCCGGTGTTGGCTTCCTGTGCGGAAGCGGCTGCGGACATCGCCAGGACAGCGACGCCGGTCAGCAGCAAAGTTTTTCTTGCTGAGAATTTCATGGACTTCTCCCTTTTGTTCGGCGCCGGCGTCTTGGTCGCCCTGAAGCGCCGCACTCAATTAGAGCGTTAACAATTCGTTTAATATCACTGCGTCCTGTGTCTGAACAAGGCGCTCCTACAGAATAATTAAGTAATAGTTAATCACAAAGGTGGAAACACCCAAAATTGGGCTAATTACAAATCGTCTTTCCAAAACAACAAGACGCGCGATTGCGAATCAATATTGATCCGCTGTCGCGCGTTATTAAGTAGAGTCAATTTTAAGCGTGGTTGTATTGTTTGAATTTCGTCAGGATGCCGGAAGAGAGACGTCGCCGTACCTCTCTTCGTAGGTGCGGATGAACTCCGCCTCGCGGGTGCGGTCCTTGAGATGCCAGAGGCCCTGCCGCACGCCATCGACTGCGAGCGAGTACACGCCAAGCTCGATGCCTTCTCTGACGGCCAGCGAGCCGGGGTCGTTGCGCGATTGGCCGAGCTCGATCTCAAGCAACTCGCCAGCAGTTGCGAATTTATAGGCGCCGCCACGCACCTGCACCGAGTAAACCTGCTTGGTCGTCGTGGTCGAGGCGAGAACTTCGCCGGTCTGGACGCTGACGGCACGAAGATTGACGGTGACGACATCGGAGCGGTACTGCACGTCGCCACCGATGCCGAGATAGCGTGCGCCGGCACCGCCGGTCAGTTCATTGGAATCGTAGCCGACGATACCGCCTTCGAGCAGCAGTCCGGCGAAGCGCACCGGCGGGAGGCCGCTCTGGCGGCCATAGGCGCGTTGCGTATTCTCGATCAGTGTTCGTTCCTGGACCAGGTTCTTCAGGCCGGAGCGCTCGACGACCCGGAACCACTGGCCATTGCCCGTCTTCTTGAGCACATCGACGAGGATGGCGGCGCCGCCCTGTGTGACGGCCCGGCTATACTCGGCAAAGGCTTCATTGGGCTTTGCCTGCCCGGTCAGGTCGGGGAAATCATAGACCGCCACATCGACCGGGATCTCGGGCAATGGCATCGACTTGACCTTCGGTGTCGTCTTCGTCGGTGCGGTCAAGGTCGCCGCTGGCGTATCCAGTTGTTGACCGCTTTGACATCCCGCAAGGAGCCCACCAAAGACACAAAGAGCTGCCAGTTTGAACTTCATAATTCCCCCGTCAGGTTGCTGCCGCGAGGTGCAGCAAGCCATGCGTCATCGCTTTTCGAGCCGGATCCGGCCGAAACTATTGGCGCGCAGAAATACTTTTCCGAAAACTATAGTTTTCGGATCGAAAGCATTTCGAAATTGATTAACTTCCCTCAGTGATCCGCCCGACCGAACTTAGCCCAGCATGGTCAGGCGAATTTATTGCACCGCTTCCCTACCACTGAAGTTTTAGGGGTTCGCAGTCCCATTTTTGGGTGAATCCGCAATTTTGGCCGAAAATGAGGCAGGAATGCACAATCTGGTTAACGCGATGGTAACCAAGACAGTGGTGCGTTTCGGACCTAGCGACTGACCGTTCCCTGGCCGACTGAGGGCCAGTCCATGGCGGACGAAATCAACCGGACGATTGCGGACGAGCCAGCGCCGACCGTCGGCACAACGTCGTTGACTGCGCGCTGGACGGTGCTGGAACCGGAGCCGGATGCCGCCTGCCCGCCCGCTTCCCCTGGCCGCGAAGAAGAGCGTGAAGTATCTGTTTTTGCGTGAGAATTTGCCTTGTAGACACTCGGCTTCGAGCCGGAAGGCATCTGATCTACATAGACTTTGTTGCCGCCGTTCTTGTTGACTTGGTCGACATAGGCCTGCGCCCAGACCGTGCCGCTGGCGAACAGGGACAGGAATAGGAAGGCGGAAATTCGCATCGGCGACAGCAGGTTCGAAGTCATATTCCTCACCAAATCTAAAAACCCGGATTAGACATGATCCTTATGCATTTCTTCATAAGACCACAATCGGCAAGCCGTGTTTGACTCGGGTAATGTTCCGTGGAAGACAAAATGCACGAAGATATATTGGAGGAATTCCTATGACGTGCAGGAACGCGATGCGTCGTCTGTTTGGCCTTTCGACAGCACTGGTGCTCGCTTTGCCGTTGCCGCTGAAAGCGCAAGAGTCCACGGGACCGATGTTCTCCACGCCGGCGTCCCGCTCGACAACCGGCGCACCAATCCTGAGCGATCCGACGGCAGACGAAAACGGGGCGATCATCGATTCGATCGGCGGCGGGGCGAAGACCCGGCCGGCTGCTACGACGGATAAGGCACAGAAGCCTGCGGAAGCGCATCCGTCGAAAGCGGGTGCTGCTAGCGACCAGTTCAAGCAATGGGCGCTGCAATGCGTCGAGCAGGGCAAGGAACCTGCACGTTGCCAGATCTCCGGCAGCACGCTGTCCGGCGACAACAAGCAGGTGATTCTGGTGATGAGCCTTGCATTTCGCCCCGATGGAAAGACCGTAGCGATGCAGATGGCGGTGCCGCTCGGCGTGGCGCTGAAGGATGGCGTGAGAATCAACGTGGCCGGCGGCTATCAGGCGGCGATGGCGCTGAGCCGCTGCACGCCACAGGGTTGCCTTGTTGAAGGTGCCGTCGAGCCGGCGCTGATCGAAGCGATGAAGGCGAAGGCGGCAGCAACGGTTACAGTCGCGACACCGGAAGGCAAGGCGATCCCGATCGGTCTGTCGCTGTCCGGCTTTTCGGACGCTTACACAGCACTTGTCGGACGACGGGCGGAAGCGAAGAAGGCCACCAACGACTGACGCCCAGATCGTTCGCGCCAACCTGACGCTGTCGCCACCTGGGTCGCCTCACCCCGACAGGAGCGCCCTCACTTAGATGGCGACTGGAACGCGCATTTCTGCGGCATTAGGCAGCAAAACCACCAGACCTGAAATTGCATCCCGACTACCCTGGTTCCCGTGGAAACGGAGCCTCGAATGAGTGTAGCGTACGAGTTGAAGCGGAAGCAGGCCGCGTTGGTCGAGAGGTTGCAGCAGATTGCAACGGAGCAAATCGAGATTCAGGGCTGATGAAGGCGCTGGATCGCGTCATCCTGAGCTATGAGCCTGACTACCAGGCGTCAGCGCTGACGGGACCTGAACACGGTGGCCGTTCTGCGGCCTGTGGAAAAAAGGTAGGCGAGGATCACAAGCGCCTTTGCGGGGAACGGGATGGCGTGCCCATGCTCATCGAGCAACTCCAGACCGCCAAATGTCCGCAGGCGGAAGATCGTCGACTGTGGTTCGCCGCCTGAATCCAATCGCTCGACCTCTATCAGATTTCCACACGATCCTAAGTTGAAGTAGGCGGAAAATCATGCCGAAGTCAACTTACAGTATCAGAGTGCAACGGCGAACTCTCAAAGTCTCAAAGCTTCGCACATTTGTCCCAATTAATAGTGCAGCACCATGTCACAATCAGCGCAATGGGGAGCGGGTGTGATGCGTCAACACAGCGAACAAGTCCAAAGCAGCTGGCTGAGAAGCGCCGGACCGGCCGCCTTGATAGATCTAAGAATTTGACATCGGGACCAGCAGGCGGATAAAGCTCGGCTAAGGTATCGGGCACCTGCCGCCTGCGGACGCAAGTCACGGTGAAGCCCGACGATACTCATCTTCTCACCCTCGAGCATTTCGTCGGTAGGCAAAGCAGGCTCCCTGTCAAATGCGAAATGCCTCATTTGAGGAGTGAGCGATGTCGTCCGGACGCGCACAACAAAACCCGTTCCTGACCGCTCCGACCGGGCGGCTCTTTATTACCAATGCTTTGCCGATGATGCTTGTCATGATGATGAGCGGACTATTGACCGTGGTTGATGCCGCCATCCTCGGGCATTTCATTGGTGCCGATGCCCTGGCTGCGGTCAGCATCGTCTTTCCAGCGGTGATGGTCACCATAGCATTGTCGACGCTTGTCAGCGGCGGCATGTCCAGCCTGCTTGCCCGGCATCTAGGCGCAGGTGCGCAAGACATGGCGGCGGCAGTATTTGCACGGGCCCACGGTCTCGCGCTCATGATGGCGCTGGTGCTGATCTTTGCCTTCCTTGTGGGCGGGCGCACCGCCACCGGCCACATAGCAGGCACCGAAGGCAACATCGCCGAAATGTCGTATCGCTACCTCCTGATCATGATCTGCGCGACGCCTGTGCAGTTTCTGCTGGGGCTGCACGCGGATGCTTGCCGCAATGAAGGCCGCGTGGGCCTGATGGCATTGATGTCGGTCGGGGTAACCTTCGCCAACATCGCGTTCAACTACGTGTTGATCGTCGAGCTCGATCTTGGCATTGGCGGATCGGCGTTGGGCACGGCGCTGGCCCAGGCCCTTGGATTGGCACTCCTGGTCGGGATGCGGCTACACGGCGTTTGGATGATACCGCTCGCTTCGCTTGGGGCGCATAGTTGGGCCGGTGGCTGGCGGCCCATTGTGCTCCTCGGCATGCCGCTGAGCCTAAGCTTCATCGGCATCGCACTGGTTGCGGCCACGGTGATTGCGACATTGCGGCTGACCGCCGGCGCCAGCTACGCCGACACTGCTGCTGCTTATGGCATCGTCATGCGCATTTTCAGCTTTACCTTCCTGCCACTCATGGCGATCGCGCTCTCCACGCAAAGCATCGTCGGCAACAATGTCGGAGCCGGTTTTTATCAGCGTTCGGACAGAATGTTGCGCCTCGCAGTAAGCGTTGCGTTTTTCTATTGCGTCGCGGTCGAACTTGTCTTGCTGAGCGCAAGCAACAGGATCGGCGCGGGCTTTGCGCAGGATGCGTCTGTCGTCGCAGAAGTCGGCGCAATCCTGCGGCCGATGGTTTCTCTTTATCTCTTTACCGGGCCCATTCTGGTGTTCGCGCTTTATTTCCAGGCCGTGGGCCAGCCTGGGAGAGCGGCGGTGCTGACGCTCGTCAAGCCGTTTGCGCTTAGCCCGCTGCTGATTGTCTGCTTTGGGGTCTTCGGCGACAGCACGGCGATCTGGTTTGCCTTTCCGGTCACAGACTGCCTTGTGGCCACCCTCGCGACAGCGATCCTTATCCCAATCCTGAAGACCCCCGCCCCTGCAGGCGGCTTTGGGCTCAGGGTCCAAAGGATAACTGTATGAAAAACCAAGCGGGGCCACATGAGGCCGGCAGCGTTGCCAGTTGGTGATGACGCAAGGGAGCGATGTGGTGCGGTGCCACGCGAAGTTTCGTGGCGCCAAAATCAATACTGCATGTTTCCTTAAATCCTATTCGATTTAAGGATAAAAACGTGCAGCAATTCATAGGGCTACAGCGACCTTTGCGCGTCTAATAGGACGCGCGGCGCTGTAATTTCGCGCCATTGAATTGGCCCGGGACCCTACGCGGGCTTCATGAGAAAGCCCGTGGCCAGTGCGTGGAAAGCGGCTACAGCCTTCGGCAATACGCCCTGCGAATCGTCGCTGGCGGCAATCCAGAGGGCGGCATTGAGCGCAGCGCCACTGAGAAGCCGGGCGGCGGCTTCCGCGTCCACCGGCTTGAGTATCCCCTGCTCGGTCAGCCGCTCAACTGTGCGCTTTGTCGCCTGAAGACAGCTGCTCTGGCTCGGCCATTGCGATGGATCGCCCAAGACAGCAGGTCCGTCGAGCAGAACGATGCGTTGCACTTCTGGGACAAGTGCCATCTCGATATAGGCAGCACCCTCGGCCAGCAAGCCTTGCCAAGGGTCTGTCGCACGGGCGCCGATCTCCTGCGCGCGCAAAGCCATGTCGGAGTCGATCTGGTTGACGACCGCGGCCAAGAGGCCGCGCTTGTCGCCAAAATTGTGGTAAAGCGCCCCTCGCGTGAGCCCGACTTCGGCTGTCAATTCGTCCATTGAAGCAGCGGAATATCCCTTTTCGGCAAAGGCTTTTCGCGCCGCCGCGATCAGCTTGACGCGGTTTTCCTCCATCGTCTCGACACGCCGTTTCGCCATCTTGCCCTCAAATTCATATACGCCTCGTATATGGACTTGACATACGAGGCGCATTTCGGCTATTTCACATACGCACCGTACATGAAACGAGTGAGCATGGAAAGCGCTTGAAGCGTCGCCTCCGCTCATTGGATGCGGTCAAATGACAACAAGGCGAGATCAAAGATGACAGAGCGCGAAGCAATCTTTCCCGCAAACCGGCACGCTCTTTATGAGGAACACGGTTATTCGGCCGCTATTCGATCCGGTGACCTATTGTTCGTCTCCGGCCAGGTTGGTAGCCGTAGCGACGGAACGCCGGAACCCGACTTTGAACGCCAGGTCCAACTGGCCTTCGAAAACCTCAAGGCGACGCTGAATGCGGCCGGGTGCACATTCGACGATCTTGTCGATGTGACGACGTTCCACACGGATCCCGAGAACCAGTTCGCAACGATCATGACCGTCAAGCAACAGATTTTTAGCAAGCCGCCTTACCCGAACTGGACCGCAGTCGGTGTCAATTGGCTCGCCGGCTTCGACTTCGAGATCAAAGTCATCGCCCGCATCCCCTAGGCTCCGCCGGCGCGATCGTGGGACAGATTTCTAACAGTCGGTCGCGGTACCAATGGAACATTGGCTCAACTCCGACATTGTGAAGTCCGATGGTTTCGCCGGCCTTGCTGCTCGAGACGCATGCGGCGCCGGCCGCATAGCTCGTTCTCGAATTTGTCAAGCATGAAGGAATTCGGCCCTCAGTCCGGAACGACAACCAGATTGCCGACAAAAGACTTGGCCATGAAGTCCGACTGGGCGCGATGAAACTCACGCAGCGGATAGACGCCTGCGACCAGCGGCCGGATTCTGTTTTCTTCGATATAGCGAACCAAGCGCCTGAAATCGGCCCGGGTGCCCTGGCTTGAACCGTGCAGTTCAAGCTGCTTCAGATACATCGTCCGCAAATCGAGCTGAACGACGGCGCCGCCGATCGCGCCGGCGGTGGTGTAGCGACCCTCCGGTTTCAGCACCTTCAGAAGATCGTTGAACATCGGGCCGGCAACGAGATCGGCAACGACATCGATCGGTTTGCCCTGGGATGCTTTGGTGACTGCGTCCACGAGATCGCCTTTGTCGCGCGTGACCACGGCACTGGCGCCGATATCGAGAAGGGCCTGCTCTTTACCCGCGCTGGTAATGGCTATCGGCACCGCGCCACGAACCCGCGCCAGCTGGATAATGGCGGAACCGACGCCGCCCGAGGCACCAGTCACCAGCACGGTCTCGCCGGCGACCAGCCGTGCCCTTTCCAACATGCGTTCCGCCGTCAGGTAGGCACAACAGAACGTCGCCAGCTCGACATCCGTCAGATCGGTATCGACGACATGGGCATTTTCCGCTGGCAGCGCCATATATTGAGCATAGCCGCCGTCGCGGCCATGGCCCATGTAATCGATGTCGGCAAGGCTGTCGTCATCGCGGTTGTAGATCGAAAAATCCACCATCACTCGTTCACCGATACGCGCTGGATCGACGCGCGATCCGGTGGCGACGATGCGACCAACGGCATCGGTGCCCTGGATGCGTGGGAAAGTGAGGGTGTTGCCCTGGCGACGCCAGGTCGAAACCGCGGCTGCGTCGTCCTCCGTGCCATAGGCGCCCTGGCGCACCCAGACATCGGTGTTGTTCATTCCGCAGGCCGTCACCCTTATCAGAACCTCGTCGGAGGCCGGCCCCGGCACGGGGACAGCGCCGTTGTAGACGAGCTTGTCGAGCCCGCCATGACCGACGAGTTGCACCGCGCTCATCGTTGTCGGTATCAAGGTCATAACGGCCTCCCTCAGCGCCCGAGAACCTGTTCGATTGCCGCCGTCGCGGCTTTCACGACGATATCGGCTTCATCCCGTGTCAGGCATAGCGGCGGGGCAAAACCGAGGATATCGCCTTGCGGCATGGCGCGGCCGATGACGCCACGCTCGGCAAGAGCGGCAGAAACCTGCGGGCCGATCTTCTGGCTCACATCGAAGAACCTACGGTCGTCCCTGTCTTCGACGAACTCGACGGCTGCCATCAGCCCATCGCCACGAACCTCACCCACATGCCTGTGGCCGCCAACCGCTTCGGCGAGTCTTTCGCGGAAATAGGCGCCGGTCGTACCGGCATTTTCGATGAGGCCGAGTTCGTCGATCAGCTCGAGATTGGCGATGCCGGCTGCAGCACAGATCGGATGGGAGGAATAGGTCCAGCCATGGCCGATGGCCCCGAGTTCGTCGGATCCCTGAACCAGAACCTGCCATACCTTGTCGGAGACGATCGTTCCCGAGAGCGGAGCATAGGCGGAGGTCAGCCCCTTGGCGATGGTGATGAGATCCGGCTTCATGCCGTAGTGATCCGAGCCAAACATCGTGCCGAGACGGCCGAAGCCGGTTACGACCTCATCGGCGATCAGCAGGATGTCGTATTTGGCAAGCACCGCCTGGATCTTCTGCCAATAGCCCTTCGGCGGCGGAACGATACCGCCGGTGCCGAGGATCGGTTCACCGATGAAGGCGGCGATGGTGTCCGGCCCTTCATTGACGATCATTTCCTCAAGCTTGTCGGCGCAATATTGCGAGAACTGCTCCTCGTCCATCGAACGGTCGGGCCGGCGGAAATAATAGGGTGCCTCCGTGTGCAGGATCGGTGCGCGTGGCAGGTCGAAGGCGTTGTGAAAGAGCGCAAGACCGGTCAGCGATCCAGTCATCACGCCGGATCCGTGATAGCCACGCCAGCGTGAAATGATCTTCTTTTTATCCGGCCGTCCGAGAATGTTGTTGTAGTACCAGATCAGCTTGATGTTGGTTTCGTTGGCGTCCGAACCGGAAAGCCCGAAATAGACGCGGGACATGCTCTCCGGTGCCCGGTCGATGATCATCTTGGACAGCGTGATCGAGGCTTCGGTGCCATGCCCGACATAGGCGTGATAGTAGGCCAGGTTCTTTGCCTGCTCGGCAATCGCGTCAGCGATCTTCTGACGGCCATAGCCGACATTGACGCAGTAGAGCCCGGCAAAGGCATCGAGACTGGTCCGCCCGTTGACGTCGGTGATGTAGACGCCCTCGCCGCCGGCAATCACCCGGGTCGGGGTCTCGCCGCGCGCATGCATGCCCATGTGGGTCGACGGATGGAAGAAGTGGTCGCGGTCCCAGGCGGTCAGTTCGTTGTTGCGGTCGAGCATGGTCTTTTGTCCTTATGCTGTCGGTCTTCGATTGGTTGATGGAGCGACTTCAGGCCGCGGTGTCGATGCAGAGATATTTGAGCTCGGTGAAGGCCTCGAGCCCATATCTCGATCCTTCGCGGCCGAGACCCGACTGTTTCCAGCCGCCGAAGGGAACGGGCCCGCCGGTGATCTTCACCCGGTTGATCGCCACCATGCCGTAGTCGAGTGCCCGGCCGAGCCGCATCTGTCGTGCTCCGTTCTCGGTGACGACATAGGCGACCAGGCCATAGTCCGTGTCGTTGGCACGGGCGATCACCTCCGCCTCGCTGTCGAAGGAAGTGACGGCCGCAACAGGGCCAAATGTCTCTTCCCGCATGATCAGCGCGTCGTCGGGAACATCGGTCAGCAGCGTCGGCTCGTAAAATAGCGCGCCCACGTGGTGCCGCCTGCCGCCGGATACAAGGGTCGCTCCGCGTTTCAGCGCGTCGGCGACCTGTTCCTCGACCTTGGCGACAGCGCGCTCATGCATCAGCGGACCGATGTCGACAGCGGCATCCAGACCGCCCCCGACGTTCAGCTTGACGATACGTGCCGCAAACGCGGCATTGAAAGCCCTAAGGATCGGGCGTTCGACGTAGATCCGATTGGCAGCCAGACAGTCCTGGCCGGACGTCGCGAACTTGGCGTTGATAGCGATGTCGGCCGCTTTTTCGATATCCGCGTCGGCAAAGACGATGAGCGGGGCATGTCCGCCAAGCTCCATGACGAGGCGCTTCATCGTCGGCGCGCATTGGCCAGCGATCAATCGGCCGATCTCGGTGGACCCGGTAAAGCTCATGGCGCGCAGGCGTTTGTCCGCGCACATCTGACCGACGATGGTCGCAGCATCGCCGGTGACGACGTTAAAGACGCCTGCTGGAATTCCGGCCCGTTCGGCGAGTTCGGCGAGCGCCAGCGCCGAAAGCGGCGTTTCGCAGGACGGGTGGGCGACCACCGTGCACCCCGCCGCAAGTGCTGCGGCAGCCTTTCGCGTCACCATGGCGGACGGGAAGTTCCAAGGAGTGACAATACCGACGGCGCCGAGCGCCTCCCGGCGCACGATCATCTCGGCGCCGGCAAGGTGGCTTGTCACGCTTTCGGCATTCAGGCGTTTGCCTTCTTCGCCGTACCACTCAAGAAAGGACGCAGCATAGTCGATCTCTCCGCGTGCTTCGGCAATCGGCTTGCCCTGCTCCAGCGTCATGATTAAAGCGAGATCGTCCTTGGCAGCCAGCATCAGTTCGCACCATTTGCGCAGTATGCCGGCGCGCTCCTGCGGAAGCATATCCCGCCACCCGGCGAAAGCCCTGTCTGCCGCGTCGATCGCCGCAGTCGTTTCATCGCCATTGAGCGACGCCACCCAGGCAAGGGTCCCGCCCGTGGCCGGGTCGGTCACCGCAAAGCTCTTGCCCTGGCGAGAAGAGGTCCAGCGACCGTTGACATAGGCAAGCTCGCGCAGCAGGTGACGATCTCCCAACTGGTTCAGCGTGTCGTGAAACGGTGTGCGGGCGAAAACGGCGGCCATCGGCATCTCCTCGGCATGGGCTGAGGAGATAGTGGCAGCGGACGGGCGAGAGATTGTCTGTTCAGCGAGCAGCGACGAGAGACTTTGTCTGAAATCGTGCCGGAGGAAAGAGAGATTGTCTAGGGTGCTGCCGGCAGCAATGCGGCCAGAGGGAGAACGGTTTCTTCCTTGACGGTCTTCGTCACGATGTAGGTGAAGTAACGGTCGATCCCCAGTTCGCGATCGAGCAGGCTGTCGACCAGCCGCTGGTAGGCGTCGATATCTGCCGCGATGATCTTCAGAATATAATCGACGCCGCCGCCGACCGACCAGCAGGCGGTGATCTCGGGTATGGTTGCGACGGCGCGCTCGAAGCGTTCGAAATCAGCCTGCCGGTGATTGCCGAGCGTCACTTCCATCATCACGCTCGCCACCGGCGCCACGCGGCGCACAGCCACCCGGGCATGGTAGCCGGTGATGATGCCGGCCTTCTCCAGTTTGCGAAGCCGCATCCAGCATGGCGTCGGCGACAGCCCGGCCTTTTCGGCGAGCGCCAGCTTGGTAATGCGACCGTCCTCCTGGACCGCCTCAAGGATGCGCAGGTCGATGGCGTCGAGTTTCATTTCAGGGCTTTCGCGCGTGCTGTTTCATGTCAAATCTGGGAAAAGAGATTGGGTGTTGATTTTGCCGTTGTCAATTGACCTGATTTTCAGCAGTGTAAAATCATGACAACTTGGCGCCCCGACCCTGCCCAACTCCGCCGTCCGGCTTACCTCTCGTTGGCCGAACAGTTCGCGCGCGCGATCCAGGAGGGCAAACTATCGAACGGGCAGCGCCTTCCGACCCATCGCAACCTTGCCGACGAGCTGTCGTTGTCGGTTCAAACGGTGAGCCGGGCCTATGACGAACTGATCCGCCGAGGGCTTGTGTCCGGCGAAATCGGGCGCGGCAGCTTCGTGCAGACCCAGGCAAAGGAGCCTGAACCCCCCTATCTGCCGGAGCGCCTGGGCGAACTGATCGACCTTTCGATCCTCAAACCGGTCTGCGAGCAGCTCCATCTACAGAAGATGCGCGGGGCGTTTGCCTGGCTTGCCGAGAACCTGCCCTCGAGTTCGGCGCTCTCCTTCCGCCCCAACATGGTGTTCCCGCGTCATCGCAACGTGGCGGCAGAATGGCTTGCCCGCTGTGGCCTGGAGATATCGCCGCTCAATGTCAGCCTGACCAACGGCGCGACATCGGCCATGACGGTGGCGCTGATGAGCGTCGCGCCTCCCGGATCGACAATTGCTACCGAGGCGGTGAGCCATCATACGCTGGTGCCGCTGTCGACCTATCTCGGCATCCACCTCGAAGGCCTGCCGATCGACCATGACGGCATGATCCCTGGGGCCCTGGACGAAGCCTGCCGAAAAGGCGTCATCCGGGCGATTTTCCTGCAGCCGTCGGTCATCAACCCGAAGGCAACGCTGATGAGCGAGGCGCGGCGCGCCGCCCTTGCCGAAGTCGCCCGTCGTCATGACATCGCGATCATCGAGAACGACATTCTCGGTCCGCTCGTCGATGCGGGACTAAAGCCGGTCGCGGCCTTTGCGCCGGAGCGGACGCTCTACATCACGAGTTTCACGAAGATCACCGTTCCGGGCCTGCGCATCGGCTATCTCGCTGCACCCGATCGCTATGTGGCTGCCGTTGCCAACCGGCATCTCGTCTCGAACTGGATGGCGACACCGGCAATCGCCGAGATCGCGACGCATTGGGTGAGCGATGGAACGGCAATCGAGCTGGTCGACTGGCAGCGGCGGGCACTGGCTGCCCGCCACGCCATTGCCGCCGAGGCGCTCGGCAATCTCGGCTATCATTCCCATCCGCAGAGCCTGCATATTTGGCTGCCGCTGCCGGAGGGTCATACCGAAGAGGGCTTCGTCTCGCAGGCGCGCCTGCGTGGCGTGGCGATAGCGCCAGGATCTTCCTTCCGCACCTCGGACCTCGGCTGGCGCCCGGCCGTGCGCATATCGCTGGGCTCCACCACCGAGCAGGAATTGCGACAGGGCCTCGGCATCGTCGCCTCGCTTGCGATGGGAAATCCCGAAGCGCTTCTGCTTGCGATTTGAGGCGACAGCCCATTTTCCGGGCGGAATCGGAATAATTGTCATGATATTATTATTCCAATTGACATGATTTAGATGGGCGATCATCGTTAAGGCATCACCGGTCCCCACCAGGGAAAGACGTGAATGCCCGAACCCATCATCCGCATCGATAACATCATCAAGCGCTACGGTCCGTTGACGGTGCTCGACGGTCTGTCGATGCAGGTCATGCCAGGCGAAAAGCTTGCGCTCATCGGTCCGTCCGGCTCCGGCAAGACGACGATCCTGCGCATCCTGATGACGCTGGAGACGATCAGCGGCGGCCATATCCATGTCGATGGCGAACAGCTCTATCACATGCCCGGGAACGGCGGCCTCGTTGCCGCAGACGAGCGCTACCTTCACCGGATGCGCGAGAAGATCGGCATGGTCTTCCAGCACTTCAACCTGTTTCCGCACAAATGCGTTCTCGACAATGTCACGCTGGCGCCGATGCTGACCAAGGGCATGGCAAGGCCGGCCGCGGAAAAGCGGGCAATGGAGCTTCTCGACATGGTGGGCATGGCCGACAAGGCCAAAAGCATGCCCGCGCAGCTGTCGGGCGGGCAGAAACAGCGGGTGGCGATCGCCCGGGCGCTGGCGCTGTCGCCGAAGATCATGCTGTTTGACGAAGTCACATCCGCACTCGACCCCGAGCTTGTCGAGGAAGTGTTGAACGTCATGCGCAGACTCGCAGCCGAGACCGACATGACGATGCTGCTCGTCACCCATGAGATGGGCTTTGCCCACGATTTTGCCGACCGGATCCTTTTCTTCGACCGCGGCAAGATCGTCGAGGAAGGCAAACCGGACGACATCTTCCGTCATCCGAAGCAAGAGCGCACGCAAGTGTTCCTGCGCAAGATAATCGCGGCAGGGCACCGCGTCTGAGCGTTCGCGCCGGGATGTGCCCCAAACAAGAAGATGAAGAACAGCCAGAGGAGCCGATACCGATGAAAATGACGCATTTCATGACAGTGGCCGCAAGCGTTTCGACGCTGATGGCATTCGTTGCCACAACCCCGGCCGCTGCTGACGACGACAAGCTGCAGCAGCTCAAGGAACAGGGCTTTGCCCGCATTGCGATCGCCAACGAGCCGCCGTTCACCGCAGTGGGGGCCGACGGCAAGGTGTCTGGTGCCGCACCGGACGTTGCCCGCGAAATCTTCAAGCGCCTCGGCGTTGCTGATGTCGCCGCATCCATCTCCGAATATGGCGCGATGATCCCCGGCCTTCAGGCCGGGCGGCACGATGCGATCACCGCCGGCCTCTTCATGAAGCCCGAGCGCTGTGCAGCGGTTGCCTATTCGGAACCGGTTCTTTGCGACGCGGAAGCCTTCGCGCTGAAGAAGGGCAATCCCTTGAAGCTGATGAGCTACAAGGACATTGCCGACAATCCCGATGTCAAGATCGGCGCGCCGGGCGGCGGCACCGAGGAAAAGCTGGCGCTGGAAGCCGGCGTTCCGCGCGATCGCGTCATTGTCGTGCCTGATGGTCAGAGCGGGCTGAAGATGCTGCAGGATGGGCGCATCGACGTTTACTCCCTCCCGGTCCTGTCGATCAACGACCTGATGTCGAAAGCCAACGACCCGAACCTCGAGGTTGTCGCCCCTGTCGAAGGTGCGCCGGTCTACTGCGACGGCGCCGCGTTCAAGAAGGGCGACGAAGCGCTGCGCGACGCCTTCGACGTCGAGCTGGCGAAGCTGAAGGAATCAGGTGAGTTCGCCAAGATCATCGAACCCTATGGCTTTTCCGCCAAGGCGGCGATGTCGACGACGCGCGAAAAGCTCTGCGCGGCCCAGTAAGGTTCTCCGGCTCCCTTCTTCGCGCTTGCGACAAGGGAGCCGGTCTCGATCGCTCACGACGACCACTGGAATGTGAACAACGATGATCGACTGGTCCGGCTACATAGGGCTGATATTGCAGGGCGCGCTGGTGACGCTGCAGCTGACGGTGCTTGGCTCGGCGCTCGCCGTCGTCATGGCCTTCGTGGCAGGGCTTGCGCGCGTCAGCCGCTTCATGGCGGTGCGGGCGCTGGCGACGACCTACATCGAGTTCTTTCGCGGCACCTCGATTTTCGTGCAGCTGTTCTGGGTCTACTTCGTGCTGCCTTTCGCAGGCATCACGCTGACGCCGCTACAGGCGGGCGTCCTGGCGCTCGGCCTCAATGTCGGAGCCTATGGTGCCGAGGTGGTGCGTGGTGCGGTGAAGGCGATTGGCCGGGAGCAGCGCGAAGCCTGCATCGCGCTCAACCTGACCCGCTCTCAGGCCATGCGCCATATCATCCTGCCCCAGGCCTTGCCGCTGATGTTGCCAACCTTCTGCAACAACGCCATCGAGCTGTTGAAAGGAACGGCCGTCGTCTCACTGATCTCGCTGACAGACATGACGTTTCAGGCACAGGTCGTGCGTGCCCAGACCGGCAATACGCTGATCCCGTTCACGGTGATCCTCGTTCTCTATTTCCTGATGTCCTGGGTCATTTCGCGCAGCATGCGGTGGCTTGAACGGCGCATGACGCGCGGCCTTGATGGCGTGAGGGCATGATCTGATGGAATGGGATTGGAATTTCGTCTGGCAGATCATGCCGACCCTGCTCGAAGGCCTGAAGATCACGATCCTGGCCACGGTTCTGGGGGCAGCAGTCGCCGCCGTCGTCGGCCTCGTCTTTGCGATCCTCAGGCTCTCGGCCCCGAAACCGATTGCCCGAGTGGTCGGCTTCATCCTCGAGTTCATTCGCGGCACGCCGCTGCTTGTCCAGCTTTACTTCATCTTCTACGTCCTGCCTGACATAGGCATCAGCCTGCCTGCGCTTGTCGCCGGCGTCATCGGGCTTGGTATCCACTACGGCACCTACACCGCTGAAGTCTATCGCGCCGGCATCGAGAACGTGCCGCGCGGGCAATGGGAGGCGGCGCGCGCCACCAATCTGACGCTGCGCCAGACCTGGCTGCACGTGATCCTGCCGCAGGCGATACCGCCCATGATCCCGGCGCTGGCGAACTATCTGATTGCCATGTTCAAGGAGACACCGTTGTTATCGGCCATCACTGTTCTGGAACTGATGAACCAGGCGAAAAGCATCGCCAACAGCAACTATCGCTACATCGAACCGATGACGCTTGTCGGCGTGTTCTTCCTGGTCATGAGCCTCATCTCGGTCGTCTTCCTCAGGTGGCTGGAAGAACGCTACAGTCGCGTGGAGGAACGTTGATGGAAAAAACGCTCTCTCTTTCCCTCGCTTCTCGTGCCCCCAAGCTTGACGAGCGCCCGCTCGAAAAACGCGTCGGGCTGATTATCCTCGCCACCGACCACACGACCGAGCCGGACTTCCAGCGCATGGTCGCAAGCGACCGCGTTGGCGTCTATGTCGCGCGCATCCACTATGCCAACCCGGTCACGCCTGAAAACCTGCGTGCGATGCGGCCGTCGCTGACGACGGCGGCCGGCCTGATCCTGCCCGACGAACAACTCGACGTTATCATGTATTCCTGCACCTCGGCCTCGGTGGTCATCGGCGACGAGCAGGTCACGGCGGCAATCCATGCATCAAAGCCCAACGTGCCGGTCGTCACCCCGACGGCGGCGGCGGTCAAAGGCCTCCATGCCCTCGGTGCCCGCCGCATTTCCGTGCTGACCCCCTATACCCTCGAGACCAGCCGGCCGATGGCGGATTATTTTGCTGAGAGCGGATTTACGATCGATCGGTTTACCTGCCTTGGCCTGACGGATGATCGCGAAATGGCGCGTATCGGTGCCGACGAAATCATTGCTTTCGCCAGGGAGGCGATGGCGGAGAAATCCGACGCGCTCTTCATTTCCTGCACGGCGGTCCGCGCCGCCTCTGTCGCTGCCCGGATCGAGGATGCGATTGGCAAGCCCGTTGTCACCAGCAATCTGGCAACCGCCTGGGCGTGCCTGCGCCTTTGCGGCGATGACGAGCACCGTCCACAGCTCGGCCGGCTGATGACGCTGCCGATGGTGGGAGCGTGAGCATGTCCGGATCTCCCCTGCCCGTGGCCTATGGCGACATTGAAGCGGCCGCCCGCCGGATTTCGGCGCATGTGCTGAGAACGCCTTTGGTTCTCTCGCCATCCCTGTCCGAGTTGTCGGGTGTGCCTGTCGGGCTCAAGCTGGAACATCACCAGACCACCGGCAGCTTCAAATTGCGCGGCGCCTGCAACGCCTTGCTGTCCATGTCGCCTGACGAGCGCAAGCGCGGCGTCGTTGCCGCCTCCACCGGCAATCACGGCCGGGCTCTCGCCCATGCCGCAAAGGCCGAAGGCACGATTGCGACGATCTGCATGTCGCACCTCGTTCCCGACAACAAGGTCGCTGAAATTCGTCGTCTTGGCGCCAGGGTCCATATCACCGGTGCCTCGCAGGACGATGCCCAGCGCGAAGTCGAAAGGCTCGTCGAGCAGGACGGGCTCGTGATGGTGCCGCCGTTCGACAATCCGGCTGTTGTTGCCGGCCAGGGCACGCTCGGTCTCGAAATCGTCGACAGCATGCCGGAGGTCGGAACCGTGCTCGTTCCGCTTTCCGGCGGCGGCCTGGCCTCGGGCGTGGCGCTGGCGGTCAAGACGCGCCGGCCGGGCGTTCGCGTGATCGGCATCACCATGGAACGTGGCGCGGCGATGAGGGCGAGCCTCGATGCGGGTCGCCCCGTCGAGGTTGCCGAAGTACCAAGTCTTGCCGACTCGCTTGGCGGCGGCATCGGCCTTGCCAATCGCGTCACCTTTGCCATGTGCCGCGCGCTGCTCGACGACGTCGTGCTGCTCTCGGAAGCGGAGATCGCCGCTGGCATGCGGCACGCCTACGCGCAGGAGCGCGAGATCGTCGAAGGCGCAGGTGCGGTCGGCATTGCGGCACTGCTTGCCGGCAAGATCGACACGCACGGCCGCCCGCTTTCGCTGATCCTCTCCGGTCGCAACGTCGACATGGGGCTGCACCGGCGCGTGGTAAATGGCGAGACGGATCTGTTGCGGGAGAATGCGGCATGACGCGCATGACCATTTTGACCGAGGCCGACCTGAGGGCGATCGTGCCGCTGGACCTTGCGGCCGTCGATTGCGTCGAGAATGCCTTTCACGCGCTCGCCACGAAAGCTGTGGTGATGCCGCCGATCCTGCGCCTCGACATCCCCGAACACCGGGGAGAAGTCGACGTCAAAACAGCGTATGTGCCAGGCTTAGACGGTTTTGCGATCAAGATCAGCCCGGGTTTCTTCGACAATCCCAAGCTCGGTCTGCCAAGCACCAACGGCCTGATGGTGTTGCTGTCGGCCACAACAGGTGTCGTGCAGGCGCTGCTCCTCGACAATGGCTATTTGACCGACGTGCGCACGGCGGCGGCGGGCGCGGTTGCTGCCAGGCACGTCTCGCGACCGGACGCCTCGGTGGCCGCCATTTTCGGCGCTGGCATGCAGGCAACGCTGCAGCTCGAAGCGCTTTGCCTGGTACGGCCGATCCGGGAAGCGCGGATCTGGGGTCGGGATAGCGAAAAGGCAGAGGCTGCGGCGCGGTCGCTGACAGCGAAGTTCGGATTTCCCGTGCGTGCTGAACGCGATGCGCAGCGCGCGGTGGATGGCGCGCATGTGATCGTCACGACGACGCCGACGGACACCCCCATCCTCAAGGCTGCCTGGCTGCAGCCGGGCCAGCATCTGACCGCGATGGGTTCCGACGCCGAGCACAAGAACGAGATCGAACCCGCAGCGATTGCCCAAGCCTCGCTCTATGTCGCCGACAGCCTGAAGCAGACGCGGCGTCTCGGCGAACTGCACCACGCCATAAAGGCCGGCTCCATTGCCGCCGACGCCGACTTTGCCGAGCTCGGCCAAATCATCGCCGGCCAGCGGCAGGGACGCACCGATGCGAACCAGATCACGATCGTCGACCTGACGGGCACAGGGATCCAGGACACCGCCATTGCCACGCTTGCCTTCGCCCGCGCGCAGGAGCGCGGCAAGGGCACGACATTTGAAAGTTGAGACCGGCACGGCCGGAGAATGAGGGAGAGACATGACCCAACCCAATCTCAAATTTTCCCTTGGGGAGTATGAGGCGCGACTGAAAAAGACGCACAAGGCCATGGAGGAAAAGGGCGTCGACCTGCTCATTGTCAGCGATCCGACCAATATGGCCTGGCTCACCGGCTATGACGGATGGTCGTTCTACGTGCATCAGGCTGTGGTGGTGCCGCCGACCGGCGAGCCGATCTGGTACGGGCGCGGGCAGGATGCCAATGGCGCCAAGCTGACGGCCTATCTGAGCCATGAGAACATCATCGGCTACCCCGATCACTATGTTCAGTCCACGGAGCGCCACCCGATGGATTATCTCGCTGCAAAGCTTGTCGAGCGCGGTCTCGACAAGCTTTGCATCGGTGTCGAGATGGACAATTACTGGTTTTCGGCGGCCGCCTATGCGGCCTTGCAGAAGCATCTGCCCAATGCCCGCTTCGTCGACACGACGGCGCTGGTCAACTGGCAGCGCGCGGTGAAGAGCCCAACCGAAATCGGCTATATGCGCAACGCTGCCCGTATCGTCGAAGGCATGCATCAGCGCATTTTCGACAAGATCGAGGTCGGCATGCGCAAATGCGACCTTGTCGCCGAGATCTACGATGCCGGCACGCGCGGCGTCGACGGCATCGGCGGCGACTATCCCGCCATCGTCCCTCTGCTTCCCTCAGGCGTCGAGGCATCGGCACCGCATCTGACCTGGGACGACCGTCCGATGAAGTCGGGCGAAGGCACGTTCTTCGAAATTGCCGGTTGCTACAATCGCTACCACCTGCCGCTTTCGCGTACCGTCTTCCTCGGCAAGCCGACGCCTGCGTTCATCGACGCAGAAAAGGCGACACTGGAAGGCATGGAGGCCGGACTTGCCCAGGCTAAGCCGGGCAACACCTGCGAGGATATCGCCAAGGCGTTCTTCGCAGTTCTGAAGAAGCACGGCATCGTCAAGGACAACCGTACCGGCTACTCGATCGGTATGTCCTATCCGCCGGATTGGGGCGAGCGCACCATGAGCTTGCGTCCCGGCGATAGGACCGAACTGAAGCCTGGCATGACCTTCCACTTCATGACCGGCCTGTGGCTCGAGGACATGGGTTTTGAGACCACAGAAAGCATCCTGATCACCGAGACGGGGGTCGAATGCCTCGCCAATGTGCCGCGCAAGCTTTTCGTGAAGGACTGATCATGACGGTTTCAGAGCTGCGCCCGCCTGCGATCTCGCCGACCGTCGATTTCTCGATGGACGGCGTCCAGCATGGCTTCCTGCGGCTGCCCTATAGCCGCGATGATTCCGCCTGGGGCTCGGTGATGATCCCCGTCACCGTCGTAAAAAACGGCGAAGGGCCGACGGCCCTTCTGACGGGTGGCAATCACGGCGACGAGTATGAGGGACCGATCGCCCTGTTCGACCTTGCGCGCACGCTGAAGGCTGAAGATGTGGCCGGCCGGGTCATCATTCTGCCGGCCATGAACTATCCCGCCTTCGTATCGGGGACGCGCACATCGCCGATCGATAAGGGCAACATGAACCGCAGCTTTCCCGGAAGGCCCGACGGCACGGTGACGGAGAAGATCGCCGATTACTTCCAGCGCGAACTGCTGCCGCTCGCCGATATCGTCCTCGATTTTCATTCCGGCGGAAAGACGCTGGATTTCCTGCCGTTCTGCGCGGCGCACCTCCTGTCGGACAAAGAGCAGGAGGCACGATCGTTTGAACTCGTGGACGCATTTTGCGCGCCCTACTCGATGAAGATGCTCGAGATCGACGCGGTCGGCATGTACGACACCGCGGCGGAGGAGATGGGCAAAGTCTTTATCACGACGGAACTTGGGGGCGGAGGTACGGCGACCGCGAAAAGCGCAGGCATCGCCAAACAAGGTGTCGCCAACGTCTTGCGCAGGGCCGGCATCCTGAAGGGTGGGGACAGGTCGGCTGCCGGCCGGACGCAATGGCTGGATATGCCGGATGGAAATTGCTTTTCCTTTGCCGAGGACGCCGGCCTGATCGAACCTCTGGTCGACATGGGGGACAGCGTCGTTGCCGGTCAGGTCGTCGCCCGCATCCACCCGATCGGCAAAACCGGCGCCCTGCCTTCCGACGTCTGCACGAAGATGGATGGCATCCTGTGCGCCCGGCATTTCCCTGGCCTCGTCAAGGCAGGAGACTGCGTCGCGGTCGTTGCGGTTGCCGTCTAGTTCGACCCGTTCTACCGCACGCGTTGAACCGGCGTCATATGCAAGTGATCGGGCGGGTCGTCACTGCTGAAGGGATGTGTCGCAAATGCAGCCCTTCGGCGCCGCTCAGTCCGCCGAAGCAAGATGCGCCATCTGGTCCGCGTGTGCCTTTGCGAAGCATGGACCGGGCCGCGGGGTTACTGGCGAAGCTCTTACAATTCGACTTCTTCGCCTTGCGATTGCCGAACGCGTGCCTTTGCATATTTTGCCAATCCGATCTTGATGGCGACCAAAATTGGGGCGGCAACCAGAAAAAGCAGTGCGACGGCGTTGAAGGCAGTGTCGAAGGCAATCACCGTCGATTGACTTGTGACCGCCCGGCCCAGAAGGCTCGTCGCTGCCCGGCTAGCGGCAGCTCCTTCCATCCCTTTCGCCATCAGCATGGCTGTCGTGATCTTCAGCCGTTCGAGCACCGCGATCTCCCCTCCGGTCACGTCGGCGGCAAGCACGGCGACATTGGCGGCAACGTTATGGTCGATCAATGTCTGCAGCCCTGCGACTCCGATCAGCCCACCGAGCTGGCGACCGGTATTGAAGAGGCCGATCCCGGAGGCAAGATTGCGGCTGTTGAGATTACTGAACGCAATCAGGGTGATCGATAGAAACAGGAAACCGAGACCTAGACCGCGCAACAGGACCGCTGCCATCATGTCGTCCGCGCCACTCTCACTGGTCGAACCGGACAGCATCCACATGGCGACCATGATCATCAGGATGCCGAAGGGCACGGTGGCAAACGGAGGAAGGTGGCGGGCCTGCATCAGAAAGGCAGCCAGCAGGAGCGCACCGATGAAAAGTGCACCGCTCGGCAACAAGAGCTGCCCAGCGTCGGTGGGCGTGAATGCGAGAACGGACACGGCGAATGAGGGAATGAGGAAGGCGCTGCCGAAAAGTGCGGCGCCGGCAACGAAGCTGACGATGAAGGCGAAGCTGAAATCCTCCGACCGGAA
This sequence comes from Ensifer sp. Root31, assembly GCF_001424825.1. NCBI lineage: Bacteria > Pseudomonadati > Pseudomonadota > Alphaproteobacteria > Hyphomicrobiales > Rhizobiaceae > Ensifer > Ensifer sp. Root31. The sequence goes on from NZ_LMCO01000017.1 coordinate 148,082, forward strand.
CAGGGTAAAATCGAGCAGACCCTGCCCTTTTGCCAGCACCTGTTGGCCAAGAAACGCCAACAGCGTGGCCATGCCAATCACCGTTAGCCACACGATGCGAGGCTCCTCGAACCAATCCCATCGACTTCCCTGGCCGAGGACATACGTGAGCGAAAAGAGCGCGACGGACATCAGTATAAAACCGATCCAGTCAAACGGGCGATGCGCCGCTTTTGCCGGCAATGGCATGTCTGCGATCAGCAGAAGCCCGGTAGCTGCCAGCGACACCGGAACGACGCTGAAGAAGATCCACATCCAGGATTGGCTGTCCAACAACCATCCCTGAAGCGCCGGGGCGATCGTTGCGGGTGCGACAACGGCCCCCATGGCAAACAACGCCTGCAGGATTGATTGACGAGTTCTGGGATAGGCGAAGAAGATGATCGCCTGGCCGCCAACCAAAAGCGTGCCGCCGGACAACCCCTGGACGATGCGAAGCACGACCAGCAGATCCAAGCGGGTGGCCATGGCGGCAATGGCGCACGCCAAGCCCATGGCAAGTGTCGAGGCAATGATCAGGCGCAAGGGATGGATGCGGCTGAGCAGCCAGGGGGCCGTCATGAAGCCGATGAGCTTGAAGCTGGTATACCCGACATCCAGCCAGGCGAATTCGTCTGGCGTTGCATAGGTGTCGCCGATGATATCACCACGCCCGAGCGACAGGACAGTGCTGGCGATCGCCTCCGTCAGGGCGGCAAGCACGATGCCAGTGACTAGAAGCGCACCTGTCGTCGATCTCTCACGCTCCGGGATCGCGGTGACGGCCATTGTCATGATCCGCTCCCCAGATCGATCGCGACTCGTGCCGATAGGCCAGGAACCAGACGGCCAAGCAGCGGATTGCCGGCAAGCCGGATCTTCACCGGAACGCGTTGTACGACACGAACGAAGTTGCCTGTCGCATTGTCGGTGGGGAGCAAGCTGAAGGCAGACCCACTGCCAGGCGCAAAACTGTCAACCACACCCTCAAGGGCATCGTTCGGATAACCGTCGATGCGAATGCGCACACGCTGGCCGGACCTGATATGTTCGAGCTGGGTTTCCTTGAAGTTCGCCACCACCCACACACCGGCGACCGGTACGATATCGAGCAAAGCGTTCCCCGGCGCGACAAGTCTTCCGATACGGACTTGCCGGTTGCCGATAACGCCGGCGACAGGCGCGCGAACCACGGTGCTTTCGAGATCTATCTGAGCGAGATCGCGAGCGGCCCGTGCCTGTGCCACGGCGGCAACGGCCGCCTCGCGCTGAGCGGCAAAGACCGTTATGCGTTGCTGCTGAGCCTCGACTGTGGCGGATGCGGCCGCCACGCCCGCCTCCGCTCTTGATCGCGCCGTATCGCTTTCATCGACATGGGCCTGGCTGATCGTGTTGCTGCGGATAAGCTCCCGGCGGCGGCCATAGGCCTTGGTCGCCAGATCCATCTCGGCGACAGCCGAACGTTTCTGTGCTTCGGCCTGTCGAATGAGGGCGTGCTGAAGTTCGGTCTCCGCGTCGACATTGGTGAGGCGAGCTTCGGCGGCTTCCATATTGGCGACCGCTTGCGCAAGGCGCGCCCTGTAGTCCCGATCATCGATCCGGAACAGCACCTGCCCTGCGCTTACGGTTTCGTTGTCATCAACCTCCACCGCCGTGACGTAACCCCCGACTTTTGCGGCAAGCGAGGTCACATCGCCGCGCACATACGCATTGTCGGTCGACGCCTCGCCGCTCGGACGAGCCCAAGCCCATCCGCCGGCCACGGCGATCACGGCACCGAGGCACAGAAGCAGGCCGACGACCTTCTTCTTGTTGCCTTGTTTTGCGGCGCCACGGATCGCTGCGCCCTCGCCTACGACGCTGGCGGCTTTGTCCTCGAGCGGATCCATTTTCTCAGTTCCTGTTGGGGTTAAGTGGCCGCGAGGCAGCCCTTCGATGGAGTTGCCAAAGGCTGCCTGAGCGGAAACGCGTTCGACGCGTTATTCGCCGATCGGCGTGGTCAGTTCCTTTTCACCAGTGTCGACGACGAACACCGCGAGCAATCGCGCCGGCTTCGTGTCGCTGGCGTTTGCACTGACGCCATGACGAGCGCCGGGATCCTCGTAGAAGTTCTCGCCGGCCGCGTAGACCCGTTCCGGTGCGCCGTTGACGCTGCTGCGGATCGAGCCTTCGAGCACTGTTGCGTAGATGAAGGCCGAGTCCGGATGCGTATGGCCGGGCGATGCGCCACCCGGCCCGTATTCGACGAGCACGCCCTTCATGCTCTTGCCGGGAACGTTCGGAAGGACGTGGTCGAATACGATTGTCACCTTGCCTTCGGGTCGGTCGGAGGCTGAAACCGGGGTGATCGAGATCGTTGCCAGGGCAAAGGCCTGGAGAAACCGTGTCAGCATTGTCGTTTTCCTTTGGGTGTTTCGTGGGACGCCGCGCCAGGTCCCGCACGGGCGTCTTTGGCGTCTGCGCCAGGCTCAGTGTGTGACTTGCTGGCCGAGCCAGTCCTCGAAGCGGATCATGCCGAGGCGCGGTTTGTCGCCTGGTGTCAGCGACTGATCGTTAAGCACCGCACCGAAGTAGCGTGCGTGAACGTCCGGCACGACCTTGCGCGTGTCATGCTTTGCCTTGAGGAAGCGCCTCACCAGTTCATCGAGCGGAACGGCCTCGGGGCCGGCGACTTCGACCGTGCCGTTGATCGGCGGTGCGAGTGCGACATCGGTGAGCGCCGCCGCCACATCGTCGGACGCAATCGGCTGGAACAGCGCCGGCGACAGGCGGATCTCGCCGTCGACGTCGGCCGATTGCGCGATGCCGCCGACAAACTCGAAGAACTGCGTGGCGCGCAGGATGGTGTAGGGAATGCCGGACGCCTTGATCAGGTTTTCCTGCGCGATCTTGGCCCGGAAATAACCGTTGTCCGGAAGGCGTTCGCTGCCGACGATCGACAGGGCAACGTGATGGCGAACGCCGGCAGCGGCTTCGGCCGCCAATAGATTACGACCCGAGGTCTCGAAAAACTCGAGAACGGCCTTGTCTTCCCAGACCGGCGCATTCGCCACGTCGACGACGATCTCGGCGCCATCCATCGCTCCCGCGAGCCCCTCGCGGGTGATAGTGTTCACGCCGGTATTGGGAGAGGCAGGCAGCACGTCATGACCGCGCTCGCGCAGGTTCTTCACAAGTTTCGATCCAATGAGGCCGGTGCCTCCGATGACGACGATCTTCATGGGTTTTCTCCGCTTTTCCGACCGCAACCATTGCCGTCTGTACGAATGGAGAGTACCTGCGGGTATGTGGGAAGTCCTTGAGGCAGGCTTGAATTGCCTTTGAAGGATGCTTGAATATATGTCCAAGACGCCTGCCTGACCGAAGCCCTTACGGGGCGGGTGGCGGGCCAGACGTCTGCTACCGATGTCAGACATCAATTCGTCAGTTGGCTCGGCCGCGAGCCGGTGGCGCGCGTTCAGGGATGCCGGCCTTGCAGTTCATGTTTGCAGACTACGTGCTTGATCGGGAGCGCAGGGAACTGACCCTGCGCGGGCAAGTCGTGGCCGTCGGACCGCAGGTGTTCGATCTTCTGCTCCACCTGGTGGTGAACCGCAACCGCGTCGTCAGCAAGGACGACTTGCTGGAGGCGGTGTGGAGCGGTCGGATTGTCTCGGAATCGACGATCACCAGCCACATCAATGCGGTTCGCAAGGCCATCGGCGACAGTGGCGAGGAGCAGTGCCTGGTTCGCACGATCGCGCGCAAGGGTTTCCGCTTCGTCGGCGAAATCACCGTCGATGAGACCGGTAAGACGCGACAACCCGGCGTGCACGGCGCCACCGAGCAGGCCCTGGGAAAATTGCAGGAGCAGCCGTCCGCGCTTGTCCTTCCCGACAAGCCCTCCATTACCGTCCTGCCGTTCCAGCACCTGAGCGGCGATCCGGAGCAGGAGTATTTCGCCGACGGCGTGGTCGAGGACATCATCACGGCACTGTCGCGCATCCGCTGGCTGTTCGTCATCGCGCGCAACTCGAGCTTTACCTACAAGGGCCGGGCGGTGGACGTGAAGGAAGTCGGCCGGGAACTGGGCGTGCGCTACGTGCTGGAAGGCAGCCTGCGCAAGGCGGGCAATCAGGTGCGCATCACCGGCCAGTTGATCGACGCCACGACCGGGGCGCATCTCTGGGCAGAGCGCTTCGAGGGCGCGCTCGACAACATTTTCGACCTTCAGGATCAGATTTCGGCCAGTGTCGTCGGCGCGATCTCACCGCAACTCGAGCGCGTGGAAATCGAGCGCGCCAAACGCAAGCCGACGGAAAGCCTTGACGCCTACGACTATTACCTGCGCGGCATGGCGAAACTGCACATCGGAACCCGCGAAGCGATCGAGGCAGCGTTGGCCCTTTTCTACAAGGCGATCGAGCTCGACCCCGACTTTTCATCGGCCTATGGCGGGGCGGCCTGGTGCCATTTCTGGCGCAAGCTGAACGGCTGGATGGTCGACCGGAACCACGAGATCGCCGAAGGCGTGCGGCTGGCGCGGCTGGCGGTGGAGCTGGGTCGCGATGATGCGGTGGCATTAACGAGAGCCGGCCACGCGCTCGGGCATCTCACCGGCGACGTCGACGGCGGCATTGCGCTCATCGACAGGGCACGGCTACTCAATCCGAACTTCGCCCCCGCCTGGTTCCTCGGCGGGGCTCTGCGTGTCTTCCGTGGCGAAACGGAAAACGCCATCGAGGATCTCGCGCATGCCGTTCGTTTGAGCCCATTAGATCCGGAAATGTTTCGAATGGAGGCCGCCACTTCGCTCGCGCATTTCTTCGACGGGCGCTTTGATTCCGCCTCGTCTTGGGCGGAAAAGGCGCTGGGAAACCTGCCCAGCCTCCTCGTCGCGGTCGCCCTTCTGGCGTCGAGCCACGCGCTCGCGGGGCGGCTCGTAGAAGCGCGACAGGCCATGCGGCGCCTGCGCGCGCTTGATCCATCCTTGCGCATCGCCAATCTCAAGGACTGGCTTCCGATCCATCGCCCGGAAGATTATGCGCGGTTTGCCGATGGTCTGCGCCTGTCTGGGTTGCCGGAATGAGCCCACCGGCTTGAACTGGATGACGACGTCACCGCCCTCGCCGGGACAGACTGGCCGCCGTCAACGAGCCAGTCCTCTTTTCCCTGCTCAACCGAGCACTCTAAAGGCTACTCGACAGGGTCAATCCAGAAGACAGCCCGGTATCGCCCAGTGGCAACGCGAAGCAGGCGATGGCGAAGGCCCGAGGGCGCCTTTCGTCAACGCGCCCAGATCACAGCTGCGCAAAAATACGCTTCAGTTTGAGGCCCAATGTCGCCGCGCGCGCCAGCATCAACACCATCATCCCGAGCCAGAGCCCGTGATTGCCCCAGACTTGCTGGAGAATGTATGCCGTCGCGAGGAAGACCATCGTCGAGATAAACATGCTGTTGCGCAGTTCCCGGGTGCGTATTGCGCCAATGAACACACCATCGAGCATGTAACTCGTCACCGAGATCAGCGGCAACACGACGACGTAGGGAAGAAAGCGGACGGCCGCGGCGCGAACTTCCTCCTGGTTGGTCAACAGGGAAATGATCGTCGGACCAGCCAGCGCATAACACAGCGAAAACAGCAGCGCCACCAGGCCGGACCACAGGAAGGCCGCCTGGATCACACGTCGAAGGGCCTGTTTGCGGCGTGCACCGATGACGGATCCGACAAGGGTCTCGGTCGCATGGGCAAAACCATCGAGGCCATAGGAGGTGATGCCATGGAGGTTCAAGAGCACGGCGTTGGCCGCCAGGATCGCGTCGCCTTCTGCAGCGCCGCTTCGCGCAAACCAGCCGAAGCACACCAGCAGGAAGAGGCTGCGCAAGAATATGTCGCGGTTGACTGCAATCAAGCTTCGAAAGGCGGCACCATCAAGGAGGTCGCGCAAGTCCAGCGGTTGCCCCGCACTGAACGGTCGCACGATCAACAAACCGGCAATGAAGGCAGCCCATTCGGCCATGGCGGTGCCAGCGCCGATGCCTGCGACCCCCCAGTCGAACACGAAGACCAAGGTCACGGTCGCGGCCAGGTTGAGCACATTGAGCGCCACCTGCAACGCAAGCGAAATCATCACCCGCTGGCGACCCAGTAGGTAGCCGAGCAGGACGAAATTCCCGAGAGCCGCGGGGGCCGACCAGATTCGCGCCGAAGCGTAAGCCACGGCGCTCTCGTAGACCGCTTCGCTGCCACCAAGGAGCGCAAGCCCGATTTCGATGATCGGCTTCTGCAGCACTATGATGATCGCGCCACCGGCAGCGGCAATGAGAAGCGCCCTGAGTAGATGCTTGCGCATGAGTGCGCTGTCCTCGGCCCCCGATGCCTGAGCGACCAGTCCGGTTGTCGCCATCCGCAGAAAGCTGAAGCTCCAGAACAGGAAATTGAACAGAACGCCGCTGAGCGCCACCCCGCCGAGATACCAGGGACCGGGAAGATGCCCCGCCACCATCGTGTCGACCAGCGACAACACCGGCTGCGCGAGATTGGCCAGGATGATCGGAAACGCCAGCGTGACCATCCGGCGGTTCCAGTTTTCCTGCAGCTCCACAGGTGGCGAAATGTTCATCGCGCATTCGACCTTGGCGGAAGTATCCACACGGCCGCACCAGTTTGCCTAAACATCTCTATCACCCCGGCCGGTTGGCCTGTTTACGTCGATACTGTCTGCAAAACGTTGTCCCGCTTACCAGTCCATGACGACCTTGCCGGAGTTGCCGGAGCGCATGGCCTCGAAGCCGTCGCGGAACTCGTCGATGCCGATGCGGTGGGTGATGANGTCCCGCTTACCAGTCCATGACGACCTTGCCGGAGTTGCCGGAGCGCATGGCCTCGAAGCCGTCGCGGAACTCGTCGATGCCGATGCGGTGGGTGATGACCGGTGACAGGTCGAGCCCGCCCTGGACGAAGGCGATCATCTTGTACCAGGTCTCGAACATCTCGCGGCCATAGATGCCCTTGAGGTTGAGCATCTTGAAGATCACCTTGTTCCAGTCGATCTCGAAGCCGGCCGGCGCGATGCCGAGAATGGCGATCTTGCCACCATTGTTCATCTTGTCGATCATGTCGCGGAAGGCGGGTGCCGCCCCCGACATTTCCAGCCCGACGTCGAAGCCCTCGGTCATGCCGATCGCCTTCATCACGTCGGTCAGGTTCTGCTTCGACGCGTCGACGACGTAGTCGATGCCGACCTTGCGGGCAAGCTCCAGCCGCGTCGGGTTGATGTCGGTGATCACCACCTTGCGCGCGCCCGAGCGCTTGGCAACCAGTGCCCCCATAATGCCGATCGGCCCGGCGCCGGTCACCAGCACATCCTCGCCGACCAGATCGAACGACAGTGCGGTGTGCAYCGCATTGCCGAAGGGATCGAAGATCGCGGCGATCTCGTCGGGAACGTCTTCCGGGATCGGCACGACATTGTATTCCGGCAGGCAAACGAATTCGCCGAACGAGCCCGGCCGGTTGACACCGACGCCGAGCGTGTTGCGGCAGAGATGGCCGCGCCCGGCGCGGCAATTGCGGCACTTGCCGCAGACGATATGGCCCTCGCCCGAGACCCGCTCGCCGACATGGTATTTGGTGACGGCCGARCCGACCGCGGCGATCTCGCCCATGAACTCRTGRCCGACGACCATCGGCACCGGAATGGTYTTCTGGGCCCATTGGTCCCAGTTCCAGATATGCACGTCGGTGCCGCAGATCGCCGACTTCTTSACCTTGATCAGCACGTCGTTCGGTCCGACCTCCGGCACCGGCACGCGTTCCATCCAGAGCCCGACCTCCGGCTTCGTCTTGACCAGCGCCTTCATCATCTTCGTCATTTGGTTGTCTCCAAAATCAACTGCCCGCCTGGGGCCTGCCCCTCATCCGGCTGCCGCCACCTTCTCCCCGCGAGACGGGGAGAAGGRCTATGCCGCACCCCTTGSGCCCATCTCGGACTGCCCGCAGGCTCARCCTCTTGCCGGGCACGTCCCCTCTCCCCGYMTRCGGGGAGAGGGYYAGGGTGAGGRGCAGAGCTCTACACTCACTTGATCACACCGAGCTCGCGGCCGACCTCTTCGAATGCGGCGATCGCCCGGCGCACGTCGTTTTCGCTGTGGGCGGCCGACATCTGCGTGCGGATGCGCGCCTGGCCCTTTGGCACCACCGGGAAGGAGAAGCCGATGACGTAGACGCCCTTCTTGAGCATGCGCGCCGCCATCTCCTGCGCCAGKGCGGCATCGCCGAGCATCACCGGGATGATCGGATGGCCCTCGCCGGCSAGCGTGAAGCCGAGCTTCGACATCTGGTCACGAAACAGCGCCGCATTGTCCGACAGCCGCGCCCGCAGCGCATCGCCGTTGTCGATCAGGTCGAACACTTTGAGCGAGGCGGCGGCAATCACCGGCGCCAGCGTGTTGGAAAACAGATAGGGCCGCGAGCGCTGGCGCAGCCAGTCGACAACCTCGGCCTTGGCCGACGTRTARCCGCCCGAGGCRCCGCCGAGCGCCTTGCCGAGCGTGCCGGTGATGATGTCGACGCGGCCCTCGACGCCGCAATGTTCGGCCGAGCCGCGCCCGTTTTTGCCGACGAAGCCGACCGCATGGCTGTCATCGACCATGACCATGGCGCC
>NZ_LMCO01000018.1:0-96120 GCF_001424825.1 Ensifer sp. Root31
CTGCCCTCTCCATCCCGCGGGTTCTTTCTCTGGAGGCTTTCGGACGCCGGCCCGGCGCCAGGCCAACACGTGGATAGCCGGCATCCGAAACCCTTCACAATACCGGTCATTGCGGCTGTCGCAATTCCTTATTCTGCGACGTCGCAAAAGTCCGGAAAAACAAGTGTCGCTTTAATCGGGATTAAAGCGTCAAAGAGAATTTAGCCGCAAGAAACGGGTGGCCTGCGGCTTTGTAGATCAGGCCATCTGTCCTCATGTTACATGAGGAAAATCGATGCTGAATTCCATCCAATCTGCTCCACTACCATCCGCGTTCAGACGCATAGGCTGGTCGAATCTCTTCGCACAGTTTTCCGAGCAGATAGCATTGGCAGCCGCTCCACTAGCGGCGGTTTTGTTGCTTGGTGCGGGACCGGTTGAAACAGGCTGGCTGCAGATGGCACAAACCCTCCCCTTTTTGCTGCTATCCATTCCGGCCGGATTGGCGGTCGATCGCGCCTCGCGCAAAGCGTTGATGGTGGGTTCGGAAGTCCTGCGCGGGCTTTCCCTTATCGTTATCGTGCTGCTTTTGGCGTTCGGGATGCTGAATGTACCGCTACTGGCGATTCTCGGCTTCGTCGGGGCCGTTGGGACTGTTTGTTATAGCGTGGCCGCTCCCGCGCTCATCCCTTCAATTATACCCCGTGCACGACTCGGCGAGGCGAACCGCTGGCTTGAGTTGGTGCGTAGCGCCGCGTTCGCCGCAGGCCCCGCTCTCGGCGGTGCGTTGGTGGGTTGGGCCGGCGCTGCTACGGCCTATGTGCTTGCAACCGTACTTTCCATTCTGGCCGCGCTATATCTGGTTAGCATTCCGAAAGACAATGTGACGTCGCGCCCTCTGAGCAATCCCCTACAAGACCTGAAGGAAGGAGCGACATTCGTTGCGCAGCATCAATTCTTGCTTCCGATCCTGTTTACCGCAATTTTCTTCAATACCGCGTGGGTGGTCCTGATGGCCGTGTATGTTGCCTATGCCGTTCAGAACCTCAGCATGAGTGCCACTCAGGTCGGCATTGCGTTGGGAGTTGATGGGGTCGGTATGATTATAGGAGCCATGATCGTGCCAATCCTCGGGCGGCGCTTCTCGATTGGAACCATGATCGTTCTGGGGCCGCTTGGAGGATTTTGTGGAGCTTGCCTAATGTTGCTGACGTTGTGGTTTCCGTCATTCTGGCTGGTATGTGCCAGTTTCTTCATGTTTGGAGTCGGGCCAATCCTTTGGACCATCACGACGATGACACTGCGCCAAGCAGTCACGCCTAACGTCATGCTTGGTCGGGTCTCTGCGCTGATAATGACCGCCACCTATGGTTCAAGGCCGCTCGGGGCTGCGATCGGCGCTCTAGTCGCTGGCTACTTCGGCGTTGCGACATGTTTATTCGTGGCAACGGGGGGATTCTTGATCCAGTTTCTCATTATCCTCCTTTCGCCAGTGTTGGGATTGCGTGCCCTGCCGGATGAACCGGAGACTGTCATTGCATAAGCTACCTTTAAGGGCAGGTTTAACGGCCGGTCGTCGCGGAAACCCTAAATTCAGCGACAGATTGCTCGGCGCTGGAAAAATAAGAGGAATTTGTGTCGCAAAACTTTTGCAAAAGTCGAGCTTTCGCGACCGAGTTTTGCGACGCGTCTGACGTCCGCTTCGTGCCGATTGCGGACGACGATCCATGTCTGCGAAGCGAACAGTGAAATCTTACGCTCTCCTTTCGACCCATGCTTCGCCTTTCGGCCCAAACGCGGACTTATCCGGCAGTCACGGCGCGTCCCGCTTGCTATAAAGTCAACGCTAAGCTAGCTTCCGCCGGTCTTCAGGGCGGGGTGAAACTCCCCACCGGCGGTATTGGAAGCAATTCCGGAGCCCGCGAGCGCCTTCCGTAAGGAAGGGTCCAGCAGATCAGGTTAGATGCCTGAGCCGACGGTCACAGTCCGGATGAAAGAAGATAATGGGCCGAAGGTGTGTTCTTGCAAACGCGCCCATACGTTCCATTGATGCCCAGAGGACGCATTTGTCTAACAAAGGATGCGTTCACATGAACAAACACAATTTTTCCTTATCGTCGCCAGCCCTACGCCTGCATGGATCATGCGGAGGGCCGCGCTAATGTATACAGGTATCGTCAAGGCCGTTCGCCCCCTTACCGGTGTAACGCCCTATGCGGGTCATACCCAATTCGCGATCGACTTCACCGACGAGCTGCTGGCTGACTTGAAGATTGGCGCAAGCGTCAGCGTCGAGGGTACCTGCATGACGGTAGCCGGGCTTGCAGGCCCTCGCGTGACCTTCGAGGCGATGTCGGCAACACTCAACCGCACAAACCTTCGCCGCTTCAAGTCGGGTGACGTCGTGAACATCGAGCGATCCGCGAGAATGAACGAGGAAGTAGGCGGGCATCTGATGGCGGGCCATGTCGCCACAACGGCCGAGGTAGTGGAACTTTCCGTTCGCGAGGAAGGGGCCTTCATCCGGTTCCACGTACCCGCGAAGTGGGCGAAATATATCTTCCCCCGCGGGTTCCTGGGCGTGAACGGCTGTAGTCTGACAGTGGCCGAAGTTGAGGACAATGTTGTTACCATCAACCTCATTCCGGAAACGCTTCGGCAAACGACATTCGCCAGTTACCAGCCCGGCGACCTCCTCAACATTGAGGTTGATCACCAGACCGTGGTGCTTTTCGATGTGGTTGAGAGGACTATAGCGGGAAGCCTTTCTCGCATAAGTGCAGCCGCCTTGGTATAGTGGAGGAGCGGTAGTGTACACCACACCTTCGTCCAATTTCGCGGTCGTCGTAGGCCAGTTCAATGACGAAGTCACCTGAGTCTGCTCGAATGGGCGCTCGACTACCGGGCTTCGCAGTCAATTGAAGTAGGTAAAAAGAACATCCACCGTGCGCCGGGTGCCGTTGAGGTTCCTATGATCGCCTGAGCTGTCGCAAAAGTCGGTCGCGAATCTCCGGCTTTTGCGACAGACTTTTGCGACCGGTTTTCCCTTTGTGATTCAGAGCGCCTTTTCAGTCGCAAAACTTAGGATTTTTGCGGATCCATAATGCGTCTGTCTGCGATAGTCAGTATGGCCGCAAGTGCTAAGGTGATGCCGAACACCAGCATAGTTCTGGCCGATCCTGCGATTTCAAACTCCATTGCTGCCAGGGGTAGAACGGCGAGAACCGTCAAATTATTGAGGCTTTCTGAAACCGACAGCACCTGACCCTTGTCGTCCTCGCTTCGAGTGGCGAGCATTGAAGTACTGGTCGGTGCGGCTAGTCCAAGCGCAAAGCCCCAAATGGTCAGGAAAGCCAGTCCTCCCCCTAGCGGCAATGGTGCGATCATAAATATGCTAACCGCTACGCTCAGGAGCAGCAACGCAGCCATGAGCGTCCGTTCGTCTCCTCGAAAGAGGTGGACAACTCGCCCAACCCCGAGATTTCCGAGCAGAAGTCCGAGGCCGAATGCGGAGACCGAGACGCCGACGATCCCGACGCTGAGGTCATGGCGTTGTCGTAGAACCTCGCCGGCAAGCAGGAAGCCAGCGACGGCCGTTCCGTTCCAGAGACCTTTTGCGACCAACGGGCGTGTAATGCTTCCTTTGGTGATCCAGCCGAAGCACCGCATCTTTGTTTCGGAATGGCCAGCTGCGCGCTTCGGGAGAAGGCGATGGGCAACACTGAGCGTCAACAGGCAGCCCCCTGCAGTCGTAAGGAAGGGCGCGCGCCAATCGAACGTTTCTGTCAGGATGCCGGCGATTACAGGACCAGCGACAATTCCGAACGTCATCCCCACCATGACAGTGCCCATGGCAGCGGATTGCCGATGCGTGGGGATGATGTCGGCCACCAACGCGAATGCCGTTGGAACAAGCGCCGCCGATGCCAAGCCGCCAAATATCCGAAGAACAATGGCAACGCCGAAGCTGGGAGCTACAGTCAATGCAAATCCATCGATCGCGAACAATGCAAGCGAGACTAGTAAGAGGCGACGGCGGTCGATGCGATCAGACAGAAGGCCGAAGATTGGTGCTGCCACGGCATAGGAGAGGGCGTAGCTGGACACGAGCCAAGAGGCGTGTGCCGGCGTGGTGTCGAAGGCGGTCGCCAAAGGCGAGAGCATTGTCGAAAGCATGAATTCGGTCGCTCCCACAAAGAAGACCGCAAGAGCAAGGGCAGGCAAAAGGAATCGTGAAGGCACGATTGTCCTCCTTAAATAATAGAGCTGGAAGAAAGCCGGCGCACGATACCCACGAGGGCATTCGCAACGCCGGAGCGAATTGATTTGGGAGATTTATGAACGTCTTTTAGGGACGTGAGAGCAGTGCCGGCTTTATGACTGGGGCACTGCGGTGCGAGTTTGCGTCTGCACTCGCTGGGGCTATGCAAGCCCAACTGTTCAATAGCAGGGAAACACAACAATCTCAATGTGTTTCCGCTACGCGTAAATATCCCGATTAGAGCGACGATTTCGCGCCTGACCTATGCGATGTTCTTTGCGGCGCAGTAATGCGGTTCATCGGATGATCGGGCGCGATTTTCGGGCCTCGAGAAGCAGGCTGAGCGCCCAACGGTTCCCACGAGGGTGGCTCAATTCGCACGATAGCAATCATTCAATTGATAATTGGATTGATTTATTGAGCTATCGCCGCCATCTGTATGAAGCATACTTCTAACAATCAGAGGGATGCGCCCAAACAAAAACTAAGGAATACAGCCGTGAGTAATTTGAGCCTCCCAGTCACCGTCCGGACCGATAACGAAGGCAAGCGCCTCGCCTCGGCTGGCAACATCTACCGCGTTCTTGCCAGCGGCGCTGAGACGCACGGTCGATATGCTCTGCTTGAATCCCTCGTTAAGCCAGGCCAGGGCGCGCCATTTCATCTGCATGAACGTGAGGAGGAGGCGTTTTTCGTGCTGGAAGGAGAAATGGTCTTCTTCACTGAGAATGAAAGGATCCATGCCCCAACAGGGACTTTTCTTAATTGCCCGGTGAACTCCGTGCGTGGTTTCCGCAACGAGTCAGATAAGCTGGCGCGAATTTTGATCCTCCTGGCTCCGTCAGGTCTGGAGGAAATGTTTGAGGAAGATGGCGTCGTCCTTGAACAGACCGGGGCCTTTCGCGACACCGAGATCAAGGACGGCCGGCCAATGTCCTGCCCGGTTATTTCTGAACGCTTCGGTATCGTGAACTTAACAAAGCCCATCCCCGAGCCCGCCAGCTGATGGACTGAGGCATGTGCATCAACGTCTCTGAATATGGGGCGTTGCGTCTGCTCCGTAACGGAACTGGTACGCTGAGCATTCGTTCAGCGTACGATGGGATCGATCCGGAAGGGGCAAAACGAACTTCTAAGCGCATGCTTTGTCAGGCCACAGATACTCTCCGGCCCGCAATATTGTGCGCTCCGCGCCAGTGGTGATGTAGAAGCTCCGGTGGCGCATCCAGCCCTTCATTTCGTCGCTCGGCGATGGCACTCCCGAGGTGGACGGTGTTCCAGTAGATGATGATTGCGCTGCGCAGGTGAGCCCGGCGATCCTTTAATGCTGCCTCTGCGCGGGGTCAGGGATTTCACTCTGCGGCCAATACGAAGCGCAAGGAGCGTTTCGTCCTCGTTGATACCGATCCGGGTGGGCGCTACATGTCAGCGTCGAAATTCCACTCTATGACAACGCCCACTCGACGCTGGCGATCTCGCGCAACGCAATCGTTAGAGCGTTCTGGCTGGGGTGGGAGCGAGCTTGCGTAGCAGATGGCTCGGCTAAATCTTGCCGGCGCATAGTAGCTGGACAGTGGAAAAGATCAGGCCATTTGCAACGATCAGTTCCTCGCCAATTTTGCCGCCAACAACCCTGCGCAGGTCTTTTGGTGTCCCGGAGGGAGTAAACACGTAAATCCGTTTTAAAGGGCAGGACGCTAATGCGCAGCACGAGCCAATATTCGAGCATGCGTTGATCCCAAAGAGATGATCTGTGAAGTCGACTGTTTCAGCGTATCGTTCTCTCATCCGTTGGCCGGTCTATCATGGCGCCGCCGGAACTTTCTGATCGGCGAGCCGAATGCGGTAAGCGCAACGACGGGCCCCAGCGAGGATATGTTCGTCTCGTTGAACCGAGACGTCATTCCCTAAGATCTCCTGGAAAATCGCCAACTCAGCTCTGCAGAAACCTTGGCAGAGTTGTGCTGCAGCGCAAATCGGACAGTGATTCTCCACAAGAAGCCAGCCATCGCCGTCATCGGCTACGGTACATTCCGCCATGTATCCCTCGCGCGACCTGATGGCGGTCAGTCTCATGAGACGATCCTCGGTACTCGTCGCACCGGCGACAGCTAGAGCATATGATCTTCGCGTTTCCAGTTCTCGGGCGGCGATGAGTTGCTCCAGTGCGCCTTCGCCAAACAAACCGCGGATACCGTGGATCAATCCGATCGTGAGTTCTGCATGCGTATCGGGAAAACGGGACCTGGCGGCCTCTGTAAGATGCCAGACTTGCTTCGGTCGTCCGACTCCGAGCGCAACACTCTGAGACACCACAAGACCGTCATCGCTAAGTTTGAGCAACAGTTGACGAGCATTCTCGCCACTGGTGCCGAGGCGCTGTCCCACCTGCGCCGCCGTTTGTGGCCCCCGCATCTTGAGTTCGAGGAGCACGCGCTCGCCAGCATGACCGCGTTGTTTTTCCAAGCTATAGGTTGACATATTGCCCGTTGGAGATATTTTTCAAAGTTACATCTTGTTAAATACGCCAGCTTGAAGAGTTGGGCAAGTCGGAGCTCAGTATGCTGTTTCAGCTGGAACCGCCTCCATCCATCGTGGATCCTGCCCACGGGCTGGGGAAATTCAAACCGCGCGGCAGATATTGGTCTGGTTTCAGCGCGCCGGACCGAAAGAAACGAACGATGACTGATCCTGCCGGCATCCTGCTGTTTAAAATCGTAGTGTGCACGGGCTTTGCGCTTTGGAGCTTGCTTGCTGCACTAAATAATTTCGTGGGCTTTTCGGCATCGGTAATGGCGATTGCGCGGACCACGTCTATGGCGCCTCTGAAGGACGATCCGGCGATCACAACCGCGTTCGATCATCGCGCGCTTGGCGGGCTGATCCTTGCCCGGGCGGCGGTGGTTGGGGTGATGGTCCTACAGGTCTTGGCGGGGTTTCTTCTGACTATCGGAAGTCTCGCTTTCGCCGGACTTCCATTGCTCCCCGGGTTCCTCTCAGCACCGAGCATGGCCAGCGCAGGGCTGGCCATGCTCGCGGTCGCGTGGTTCGCGATGCTCATCGCCGGCCTCTGGTTCGCCTATTGGATCCGTCAAGATATCCTGCAACTCACCCATATCGCGCTGCTTATCGCCACCGTGATGGCTGCGCTCGTCGTCAATCTGTGATCCCCGCCACGTGCGACCGGAGGAATTATGTCTGAACGAGAATTGGGCTGGGGAGCATTGCTCGCCGGACGCAACGGCGTCCGGTCTCTGGCCCTTGCTGGTGGTGTCGCACTGCACGCAATCAACGTCTATGTCGCAACCACCATCCTGCCCTCTGTCGTAGCCGATATAGGCGGCCTGGATTTTTATGCTTGGAACACAACATTATTTGTCGTCGCATCGATTATCGGCTCCGCTCTCTCGGCGAAGCTGTTGCAGGGCACAGGTCCGCGTGGCGCCTACCTGACAGCAGTTGCCCTATTCGCCGCGGGCACGCTGGTCTGCGCATTCGCACCGACCATGGAGGTCATGCTGGTCGGACGCACGATCCAGGGACTTGGCGGCGGTTTTCTCTTTGCACTTTCCTACGCGATGATACGGATCGTGTTTGACGAAGCTCTCTGGCCGCGTGCCATGGCGCTTGTATCGGGCATGTGGGGTGTAGCAACACTCGTCGGGCCGGCAGTGGGTGGTATTTTTGCCGAATTGAACGCCTGGCGGGCTGCTTTCTGGATTATGATTCCGCTGGCACTTCTCTTCGGGTTCCTGGCGTTCGCGACGCTACCCGCCCGCAATCAGGATGGCAATGAACGCTCGAACCTGCCTTTCGCCCAACTTTTCCTGCTTGTCGTAGCCGTTCTCGCATTATCGGTAGGGAGTGTTCGGGCCGATTTGGCATGGAATGCAGCGGGCCTCGCAGTTGCGGCAACCGTCTTTGCCCTGCTGGTTCTAGTCGAGCGCGGCGCGGTTTCGCGGTTGCTTCCGCGCGGTTCGTTTTCGGTCACGGCGCCGCTGGGGGTGCTGTTCGCGACCATGTCGCTGCTCGCGATCACCGTGACGGCCAGCGAGATCTTCGTCCCCCTGTTTCTCCAGGTGCTGCACGCGCAGCCTCCGCTTGTTGCGGGGTATTTAGCGGCCGCTATGGCTGCGGGCTGGACAGTCGGGTCGATTGCCAGCTCCGGAGCACAGGGCCGAGGGGCTGCACGCGTTATCGTTGCGGCTCCTGTCTTGGGGCTCCTCGGTTTGGTCACCCTCTCTCTACTCGTACCCACTGTCAGCGATGGGCGTTGGCTCGTGCTCGGGCCAATCACAGTCGCTCTTCTCATCGTCGGATTTGGTGTTGGTCTGGGTTGGCCGCACCTCCTCACTCGCGTTCTTCAGGTCGCCCCTAAGGATGAGCAGGATCTCGCATCGGTATCGATTACAACGGTGCAACTCTGTGCCACCGCAGTGGGGGCCGCGCTGGCTGGTATGGTGGTTAATCTTGGCGGCTTGACAGTACCAGGGGGGGTCCCAGGCACGTCAAGTGCGGCCTTCTGGCTCTTTGCAGCCTTTTCGATCGCGCCACTGGCGGGCATTCTGACAGCCGTCCGCGCAGCTGTTCTCAAACAAGGTGTCAAAGCATCGGTCTGACGCGCCGTAATCCGCCGGTGATTCTGCTCGACGCAGTTGTTTAGATACTGGCTTGTCGGATGCGGACGCGTTCAAGTCGGCGGCGCGACCGATCCTGAAGGCAGCTGATGGCGTCAGAGGAAATGATCGCATTTGGCTACATTCGAATCCTTTCCGCCGATTGCAAACGGAACCGCGCGCAATGCGTATGGAAGTTTCATCGCGACGTGATTGGCAAGGGGAGGCGGGGTCTCGGTATTCGGAAGCCGCGAAGCTCTTCTCACGAAGATGCTGTGGGCGGGCCATTGTAACTGCAAAAAGATCGACACGAACCGGCCAGTGTAATTCCACCTTCGATAAGGCATTCCGTCAACGGTCGAATGAGCGAGCCAATACGTCACAAAATATCAGCAGCAACGGATCGAGACCGCCGATCTAAGTGAAGCCCCCGAGTTCGCCTTAGTCGGCGAAACCGCAGTGGGACAATTTTCCCTATTTTGGCAAAATCCTGGATGCAGCGTTCCGACGGGCGGTCGCTTCTAAAAGATCTCACACGCGTCGCGTGACCGAGAGAGTGCCCGGTCGTCTCAGCCTGCTTCCAACCATCGGGTGCAAGCATTCCATCGCCCATGTTCGGCCCATCTGTGGCTGTTCACAGCCATCTCCAGGCAAACGCCACTACAGCGTTGCATATGCATGTGCCGTGCGCTATGCATATCGCACGCATAGACCAAGGGAGTTCCAGAATGGTTAAGGCAAGCGTTACAGAGGCGGCAAGTCGGCTCAATGTGTCGGTCGATTCGGTGCGGCGTCGTCTGAGGAGCGGAGCAATTGCGGGTGAACGCGATAACCGCGGGCAATGGTGGATTGATCTTGCTGAAAGTGATCAACCGGCCGCACATCTTTCTGTCGACCAGAAATTGGCGGTTGGCGTTGCGACGCCGTTGCAACGCCGAGAGGGTGCGGAAGAGCTGGTTGATGCTCTTTTTGCCCAGATCGACGATCTTCGTGCGCGTCTTGATCGATCTGAGGATGAACGCCGCCAAGACAAAGAAATAGCCGCCACGGAACGCCAGGCGCTTTTGGGAATGATCGAACGCCTTGCCGGGCAGGGGGAGCGAAATTGAACTTCCTTCCAATCGTCGTCGAACAATCGAGCAGGGGCGAACGCTCCTTCGATATCTATTCGCGTCTCCTGCAGGAGCGGATTGTATTCCTAAATGGTCCAGTCGACGACGCGGTGGCAACCGTAGTTTGCGCGCAACTTCTATTCCTGGAGGCCGACAATCCCAAGCGCCCGGCTTCCCTTTACATCAATTCTTCCGGTGGCGCCGTGGTGAGTGGTTTGGCCATCTACGACACGATGCAGTATCTTCGATGCCCAGTTTCCACGCTATGCATGGGCACAGCTTCCGCCATCGCATCGCTTCTGTTGATGGCGGGAGAGCCGGGGCAACGCGCCGCTTTGCCTCACGCGTCGATTATGCTTCGTCAGCCATCAGGAGCGTTTCAAGGGCATGTCTCCGACATTGAAAGGCACGCAGAAGATATGCTGCGAACGAAACGCAGATTGACCGATTTGTACGCTCGACACAGCGGCCGAGGGCGGGATGATGTTGCGCAAACGCTAGATCGAGATCACTTCATGACCGCCGAAGAGGCACTAGCTTGGGGGATCATCGACAAGGTCTACCAAACACGAATCTAGCCCTTGGGGGATGTGGGGTGCTGGGGGAACCGTGTTGTCATGTCACGTTTCTCCTTAGCCCTGAACCCTGGATCGACCGCGACGCAATTAAAGATGCCGTCAATCAATGACGAATCTAGTCTCGGCAGGATCGAAAGGGGGCAATCTGGCATCGAGCAGCAGCGTTTCAGAGCGGTTAGCCACGGATTTTCAGCCATATTGATGCGCAACGGTCGTCGGGTTCTCGCTGGCTCGAGCGAAAGGGTATACTATTCCACTGTCGCAGCCGGCCCCCCAGAGTTACGGCATTGCGGTAGCCGCGCTGGTGGAAGGCGCCGCTCCCTTTCAGGCGCGGAAAATGCCTTTGGTCTCTGCGCACCCTTCGCCATGAAATCCCCGCAGCACGGCGAACAACCTCAATCGAAGCGATGCAATTTACTGTCTTACCCACTCACCGTCGATAACCGATACGAGCGAGAAAGCGCGCAATGGCATTGTTGGTTGCTGCAGGCTGCTCCAGGTTGACGAGATGTCCTGCCTTGGCGATCCGCGCAATCTCGACATCAGGAAATGCAGCCCTCATCTCGTCCGTCTTGGCGTCAATAGGCAGAACGTAGTCTTCCTCTCCATGCACAACGAGCACCGGCTTGTTCACGCTCCGCGCGATCGTTCGATGCTCGGACTTGCTCAACCAGGATTGCGTCTCGTAGTAGACTGAGCGTGCCGGTAGCTCAGACCATCGCTCAATCCATTCGCCGATCAATTCCTTTCGGTCTGTTGTGCTGGTAGCACCAAATACAAGAGAGGCAGACCCTTCAGCCAGATCGCGTGTAACCTTTCCATCACAGTTGAATTTCGCGAATTCCGCGCCGAAGAGCGCCTGTTCGTCGTTCGTGTAGGCGCCAATTTGGGAGCCGATCAAGATCAGGCCATCGATCCGTTCAGGGAAGAGGTTGGCGAACTCCATAGCCATGAAACCTCCCATAGACATCCCCGCCAAAACGCAGCGCTCAATTCCAAGCTCGTCCATTACCAGACGACAGTCGGCCGCTAACTCCGAGAGCGAATAAGGGGTGTCGGCAGCGTCCGTGCGCGCGCGCTGATTGAAGGCTACGATGCGGTTGTGGTCGCGCAACGCGAGGATTTGCGGGATGAACATAGACCAGTCCATCATTGTACCGTGGGCCATAAGGACTGCGGGACCGCTGCCCGTATCATGTACGATCCGGCTCATTTGAAGCATCCTCCGGCGAGTGCGAATAGGCTGTCAAAAAGCTTTGCGTGTGGGGAGAGAGTCACGACATTTTCTTTCATTGGTATGAGAATTGCGGAGCTGCCAAAGCCTGCGTGGGGTC
This sequence comes from Ensifer sp. Root31, assembly GCF_001424825.1. Classification (NCBI taxonomy): domain Bacteria; kingdom Pseudomonadati; phylum Pseudomonadota; class Alphaproteobacteria; order Hyphomicrobiales; family Rhizobiaceae; genus Ensifer; species Ensifer sp. Root31. The sequence continues at coordinate 11,881 of NZ_LMCO01000018.1, forward strand.
ACGGCCGAGATTGCGGTTCACATCCGAATAAACGAACATCAGATTATATTCAATTGAATAATTGATTGATGTTTCATGCGCGAGGCGGCAGTTGTGTCTCGTACCGGCCGTCGCGGCAGATCGGCGTGACGCTCGTCACTATCGCCGTCGCGCTGGCGGCGTTCTATATATCAGAGACAACAAATCAGGATGATTCATGACCCGACCGGCGCTCGATGTGGAATCTGTGCTGACGTTCGTCACGATTGCCGATTTCCAAAGCTTCACCAAGGCCGCCGAAGCTTTAGGCACGACACAAGGCGCTATCAGTGTAAAATTGAAGCGCCTAGAGGAACGATTGGGCTACAAACTGATCGAGCGCACGCCTCGGCAGGTGCGCCTGTCGGCGCAAGGGGCCGTGTTTCTCAATCCAGCGCGCGATTTCATATCCGCGCATGACCGGGCGGTAGTGGCCTTGTCGTGCAAATGTCGTCGCTTTCGGCTGGGTATCGCCGAGCATGTAGCCGGGCCGGAAATCCCCACGCTGCTAGCGCGACTGAACGAACGCGACGCGGCGTTGACGATTGAAGTGCGTCTGGAGAACTCCCGCAGTCTGCTCGATGCTTTTGACAATGGCGCGTTAGATGCTGTGATCGTCCGCCAGGAAGATGACCGCCGTGATGGCGAAGACCTAGGGCCGGAGCACTTCGGCTGGTTTGCCGCGCCAGGCTTCCATCAACAGCCTGGCAAGCCCTTGCGGCTGGCGGCCCTGGCCCCCACGCGTGCACTGGATGGCGCAGACATCGAATGGAGCGAAGTCTTTGTCGGCGGTGGTCATGCCGCCGTTGTCGCGGCGGTATCGGCAGGGCTGGCGGTTGCAGCTTTTCCTGTCGCCTGGCCCCGCCCGACACTGTGGAGGTGAGTCAGCGCATGGGCCTGGCTGAACTACCTTCGTCGCGGATCATGTTGCACTCGACGTTGACCGATGAGCACTCACGCGATGCCTTGCGGGCACTGGCAGCGGCATATCGCGAGCATCGTTCGCCTAAACATCCCCGCACTGAATGCTGACTATTCAAGGCTATTCCTTTGGTCAGTGGTTCCGCAACAACACGACGTCCCAAGCCTCAGGTAGAAAGCCGCGCTAACGGCACCGGGACGTCGCAGTCTCCAGCAGTTTGTCTGCCACGAAATCAACAAACGCCCGAAGCTTTGGCGAGATGTGGCGGCTGGATGGCCACAGTACACGCAGAATAGTACAGGTTCCCATGTAGTCGTCGAGTACGCTGATGAGTGAGCCGTCTTCCAACTGTTTTTGGATGGCAATATCGGGTAAGCAGGCAATGCCGAGCCCCTGCTCTGCAAGGCTGATTTGTGGCTCCAGTGTGTTCATCACCATGCTGGTCGTCAGCGCGACGTCAACCAATTCCCCGTCGCGGCGCAGCGGCCAACTGTCCAGCTTGCCCGTCGAGGGATAGCGATAGATCAGGCACGAATGTGTGGTGAGATCCTCGGGATGGATCGGGAGGCCAGCCTGCCGGAAATACACGGGTGAACCGACGATGACCTTGCGATAGACCCCGAGCTTCCGGGCCATCAACCGCGAGTCGCTTTGCTCGCCCGTGCGAATGACCGCATCGAATCCCTCGTCGATCACGTCCACTAGCCGGTCGCTGAAATCCAACTCTATTTCGATCTTGGGGTGGAGCCGTTTAAATTCAGCGAACCTTGGCATGAAGAGGATGCCGACAGAGGGAAGACTGATCCGGAGCTTGCCCTTTGGCACGCTCTGCGCTTGCGTCAGCTCCGTCTCGGCAGCCTCTACTTCACACAGGATACGGCGGCAGCGCTCAAGAAACACGGCGCCTTCCGGTGTCAGAGTTATGCTGCGTGTCGATCGGTAAAACAGTTGGGCGCCGAGACGCTCTTCCAACCGCTGAATAGCCTTGCTGACGGCGGACGGCGAAACGCCGAGCTTGCGCCCCGCTTCGGTGAAGCCGCTAGCATCGGCAGCTTGAACGAAAGCGCTGAGCGCGCCGAGACTGTCCATCCTACTTTTCACTCTCTGCACGACATTCTTGTCTAAAGTGTTGTGAACTATTGCGCATTTGTCGGCCAATGGCGAGAGGCTAAGGTCGATGGAACCATGACGGGTCGCGTTGTTCTCTTCTGGACAGCGGCTCCATCCTTGCCTCATCCCGACCTTTCGAGGAACCAAGCCTTATGACATCGACCACTTCGGCGGACGTCCGGACCGCGGATACCCATAACGACATAGCAGGTAGCGGTCACGCCACCTCAACGGAACGACTTCCCATCTTAGGATTGTTGGCGTTGTCCCTGGCGGCATTCGTTACGCTGCTGACGGAAGTAATGCCAGCGGGACTGTTGCCGCAAATCAGTGCAAGCTTATATGTCTCGGAAAGTATGGCTGGTCAGTTAATTACCGCCTATGCGGTCGGTTCTTTGTCGTCCTCCATTCCATTGATGACCCTCACCCAAGGGCTGCGACGGCGACCGCTGCTGTTGATTGCCATTGGTGGCTTCGCCATCGTTAACACAGTGACGGCGATATCCGACAACTACACTCTGACGCTCGTTGCACGTTTTTTCGCAGGTGTGTTTGGCGGCCTCGTCTGGGCGCTTCTGGCGGGTTACGCTGTTCGCATGGCTCCACCGCATCTCGCGGGTCGAGCGATCGCCATTACCGGTATTGGGGCACCGCTGGCTTTTTCGATCGGCGTTCCGGCCGGGACGTTCCTCGGTGGCATAGTCGGCTGGCGCTTTGCCTTCGCTGCCATGAGCGTGCTGGCGGTCGTCCTCATTGGCTGGGTACTTGCCAGAGTGCCGGATTTTCCGGGGCAACCGTCGGGCAAGCGGCTGTCTATTGGGCGGGTGTACGCGCTGCCGGGTATTCGCCCGATTCTGTTTGTCATGTTCGCTTTCGTCATCGCCCACAATATTCTTTACACCTACATTGCGCCATTCCTGGTTCCCGTCGGTTTGGGGGAGCGCGTCGACACAATCCTGTTAGCGTTCGGCCTGTGTGGCCTTGTCGGTCTCTGGATCGCTGGCGTCCTGATCGACCGCTGGCTACGAGAATTGGTTCTGATTTCCATCATCGCGTTTGGGGGCGCCGTCCTGGCGTTGGGGTTGTGGAGGGCTTCACCGTTTGTGGCCTATGTCGCCGTAGGCATCTGGGGTGCGGTTCTCGGTGGAGCGCCGGCCTTGTTCCAGACCGCTTCCGCGAAGGCGGCAGCGGGCTCCGCCGATGTCGCACAGGCTATGTTCGTCGCAGTGTGGAACACAGCTGTCGCAGGCGGTGGACTTTTGGGCGGCGTGCTGCTTAGCACACTCGGTGCGACCTTTTTCCCTTGGGTCATGATCGGGATCCTCGTCCCAACACTCATAGTCGCCTGGGTCGCCAAACGACACGGGTTCCCATCGACATACAAAGCCGAAAGGTGACTACGACTAGAATGGGGCCATTACACTTCGTCTTTTCGACGGTAATGCCCCACGGTTTTTCGACGTGTCAGAACGCATTGCGTTCCGTGATTTCTTGCGCATTTCTACTCAACCGTTCTACGCAATTACGCCGCGGTCACGGGCCAGGCATTGATCGTTGGGACATGGTTCTGCAATAGGCAAAGGTATCGAAGGTGAGCAACTTTGAGTAGTGCACTTTACTTCATAAGACCAGTTTCGCCTACTCGACAGTCCTGCTGCGAACGCTTTCGGGCGTTCGATCGAGAGATCAATGCTCGCAACTGCGCCGGTTGCTATCTGCGTCTAAGCGGTCGAGCGCATCGCGTCCGACCCTTGCCATGACGATATTCAATCGAGATGAGCTGGCGAATTGGCCCTCCGCCACTTGCACCACCGCTGCCTCGCAAGTCAAAAACCGCGATGGATCACATCGCGCGACCAGAGTATCACAACGCCAGGGGTTGTGCTGCTTGATTATACGATACCGTCGTCACGAAGGAGCCGAAACAACCAAATCACCAGATCGAGCAGCCCCGGGGCGTCATCGACAAGGTCTATCAAACACGGGTCGAGCTTTTGGGGCGTACGGGGGGCTGCAGGAACCGTGTTATGAGGAGCCTCATCATCTCGCGCTTCTCTTGCGCCCTGAACGCTGGATCAACTGCGATGCGATTGAAAACGCCGTCGATCAATGCAGAAATCCAGCGCGCGGTATCGGCAGGATCAAGTGAAGGGTCAATCTGACCTCGAGCCGCGGCGTTTCTTAGAAGTGAGTTGAGTGCATTTTGTAGCTCGGCATCATTTTTTGCAGCAAGCGCGCCGATTTGTTCGTCGCGCATCGCCTCGGCTGCAATTTCAAGCGCAAGCTTGAGGTATGCTTCGTCGGCTCCGCGATCCAGGACCATGTCCAAAAAATGCAGAAGTTCCTCAAGAAGATTTGAGGAGTGATCAATGCCTCTAAAATAAGCTGTTACCTCTTTCCCCTCCATCTCAACGATCGCGGCGATAATCGCTTGCTTGCTCGGAAAATAATGGAACAGGTTGCCGGAACTCATGCCCGCGGCCACACAGATCTCCGCTGTTGAGGTGCGATGAAATCCCTTGCTCGCAAAACAGGTGATGGCTGCAGCAAGTATCTCTTGCCGTTTTGCCTCGTGTTTTTCAGGATCTACTTTGCGCATCAGGTACTCTATTTTCATAAACCGACTAATCAGTAAAATTATAGTAAAGTAGCCGGGAAGTCAAACTCGTTTGGTGCAGCAGCCGGCGGCGCTCATGCCGGTCGATAACTTCGACCCTGGCAAAGCCTGTCTATCCAAGTCAGGGCTAGCGACTGCGCTTTGGTTTTTCACCTGGGCCCAATCCGCATACACTGTGTACGGTCATGTCCCATCATCAGCGGCCTGCCTCAGTCGCCGTCCGTCGTTCTAAGCCCGTGCCATTTGTCCTTCGTAGCGTCGTAGTGTTCGCGCGAGCTGTATTCCATGACGTTTAGTCCGAGCTTCTTGACTGAAAGTTGACCGATCGCCGCCAGAATCGCGTAACTCGCAACGGATTCATCACGCTCTGAATTTGCGAGTTCAACTTGCGCTTTTATTAAGTCGGCTTGCTGCTCAAGAACGTCCATGGTCGTTCGTTGGCCCACATTGCGCTCGCTCACGACGCCCTTAAGCGCGAGCTTGGTTGACGCGACCATCTTGAGGTTTGCCTCAGCACTCGCTCGCGCCGCGGTATACTGGGTCCACGCCGCTGCGACGGCCGTCAGAACCTGACGACGGCTAGAGTCCACTTCAAATTGCGCTTGTCCAAGCGCCTCCTTTGACTGACGAACCTCGGCGGACGTCCGCCCTCCCTCAAAGATCGGGATCGTGAGAGTGATGCCGACTGTCGCTCGGGCTCCTTCGGTCCCCGGCAGGATGTTCACTGCTGGACCGTCGGAAACCGATCTGGATACGCCGGCATTCGCCGTCAGCTTCGGCAGTAGGGCCCCCTCTGCCGATCTGGCAGTGTGCGCGGCCGCTTTAACCAGGTACTCGGTTGCTAGAATGGCCGGATGTTGCCTGGATCCCACGACAGCGTTGTCGAGGGTAAGGGGAAGCAAATTTGTAATTGGCGAGGCCCGGTCTAGCTTGCCAGGCTCATCACCGACAATTTGCCGATATCTGGCGGTACTCGCCTTCACTTGAGCTCGGGCGTCAGCCAAATCCGCCTTGGCCGCGGCGTGGCTCGCTTCGGCCTGCGCGATATTGGTCCGTGTGCCTTCGCCGGCAGCTCGGCGCGCACGCTCGGTACGGACTTGTTCTTCTGAGAACCGTAGGTTCTGCTCTCGCAGCGCCACAATCCGGCGATCACAGATTAGCCCGAGGTAAACGCTGGCCGCGTCGTACAAAATGCTCTGTTCGTCGTTTCGAAGCGTTTGTTCAGCCGCAAACGCTTTCGCTTTTGCCGTGGCGACACTGTTTCTTGTTTGGAAGCCGTCGAATAGGCTTTGTTGAATCTCCACTCCAAACGTTGCGCTGTTTATTCGAGAGCGTTGATTGTCCTGGTCCTCGTGGTGGGGACCAGCAGAACTCTCCACTTCGCCTGAGCCGAAAATTGTGGGCCGGCCAGCAGACTTGGCGATCGCAACCCCCTCGTTTGTGGCGCGTGTTCCTGCGCGGGATGCATTTAATGTCGGATTGTTCCTATAGGCTTTCGCGAGCGCGTCGGAGATAGTTTCCGCGTGGACCGCCCCTCCGCAAAAGCCAACGAGTAGGCTTGCGGCAACAAAATTGGTTAATTGCATAGCTGTATTGTTCTCTTGTTGTGAGGTTGCCCTTGGCGCGTGGGATACTGGGCCCGACTGATGGGGAGAGCTGTACCGAAGCGAGCCGCCAAGTTGGCTGATGAATGTATGGAACTATGGAGCGGCGCCCGCGTTATGGCGCGGGCCCATCCACCAACGCAAAGAACGCGGCAAAAGCGCACGCGCCAAGCACTGCAACCAAAGCGACAAGAACGATTGTTGGACCGAAAGCGTCCAACGCAACCCCCGCAATCAGGGCCGCTATCGGCGCACTCAGCAGTATCAGACTCATCGAAACGCCAATGAGATTTGCGCGAAGCGCCTTGGGAGCGCTGACCTGTAGAAGTGTAGTGAACACGGGCGTGAGTGGTCCAGCAGAGATGCCGAAAATTCCTCCCGCAGCGATAAGGGAGACAGCAGAGCGATCGTATGTTACGAGGGCGACGCCCGCGGCTAGTCCTATGAATGCCCAGACGAAGATGTTGCGCAATGAGGATTGTGCTCCGTTCGCCCTCATCGCAAGCGCCAGGTTGACCGCAACCGCGCCCGTGCCCGCTGCGGCCATAAACATGCCGAGCAATGTGGCAGACGCACCTGAGAGCTTCAGGATCCCAGGTAACGCAATCGTCTCAAATGCTACGAAAACGCCAGTCCCAATGCTCGCAAGGGTCAGGGCGACCCGAAACGTTCTTGAGCTTGTGATAAATTTTAGAGCTGTTTTCACCTCGGCGAACGGTGAACTAGTCCTTCGGCGCAGTCTGAAGCGCGGGACGCTGAGCGCTACCAATGTGGTGGCAATGATGTTGCTGATCGCCACGAGCCAAAGGAGGTCTGTTGTGCTGACGATAGCCACGAGGAAGGCTGCTGTGGCGGGTGCTATGATCCCTGCGCAGCTGTCAATAAGGTCATCGATGGCGTTGGCTCGCAAAAGAGGCATCCGCGCGATCCTCGCCATTTCTGGAACGCGGGCCTCGATTGCGACGCCCCCAGGGCCGTCGAGGATCGCGCCCAGGACGGTTAGAATCGCAAAAATTCCGATTGACAGGGCCCCTGCATCATAGGCTGCTGCGGCAGCAACAGATGCCGCGGCTCCCAAGGCGGTGGACACAAGCGCGATCTGGCGTATGCCTAAGCGCTCGGCGACAAGCCCACCGATAGCCATCCCTCCAACGGCCGGAAAAAGCGCGAGAGCTGCAATGACGCCCATCCAACTCACACTGCCAGTCATGTCGTAGACCAGCCAAGGATAGACGACTGCCGTAATCGCGTTGCTCAAGTTCACGAACACGCTCGTGATCTGCAGACCAGCGAAGGGCCAGAAACTTTTCGCGAGACGAAGGGTTTTCGAATCCAGCGTTGCAGCGTTCATAAGTATCATCGTTTCCGTCTGGGCCAGTGGGGATCTGCAGCTCTGGCTGCAGGTGCTTCATCATTTTTGGGCATGCGCTTCTGCTGCTCCCTATGGGGTGGTGCACCGACAGGGGAAAATGCGCGACTGCGCATAAATAAACCGAGTACTCACGCTATTAAATAAAAGAACGATTGGCGTCAAGAGGCGGGTTCCTTAACCCAGGTTTGCACTAAGGTGCATCGATGCCTTCTTGACAGCGACGAAGGCCGTTAATAATAAAGTGACTGCTCGCTTATTAAAATGAATTATTAAAATGATGCAGAGTCCCAGCCCTGGTAAACCGGGCATGTGCGCGAAATGCATCTTGACACCAGAAGGTACGCAACATGACGCGCCTCTTTTGCAATCTTATTGGACTTGCAGCTTTGCTAGCTGCCACTGTTGGTTCCAACGTGGCGGGAGCCACCGGCGCAGAGGCATCAAAGGTTCCTGCCAGCGCTCGCTCAGTATCCACATTCGCAGCGGAGAAGGCATTGACCGAGTGGTCACTGTCATTCAGCGGCGTATTTGTCGCTCGTGATGAGATCGCCGTGGGCACCTCATTGGAGGATCAACGCATCGCGACAGTGGAAGTGGAAGTGGGAGACCATGTTGTTGCTGGGCAGGTACTTCTCACACTAGAAACAGAGAAACTGGACAATCAGCTAAGGGAAACCGAAGGGCAGGTCGCGCGCGCGAAAGCAGCTCTTGCACAGCAGGAAGCATCCTTGAAGCAGGCTCAGGCCAATCTTAATCGCGCGCAGCTTTTGCGTGCATCAGAAACGATCACCGAGCAGGGCTACGATGAGCGAGTGGCCGCCGTAGCCATAGCGCAGCAAGGCGCAGCCGCAGAACGTGCCGAGCACGCTCAAGCGGAAGCGCGATATGCCGAAGCGCAGCGGGAGCGAGCCCGGGCGGTCGTTCTGGCGCCCGCGGCGGGAGTAGTTTCCGAGCGTCAGGCCCGCGCCGGCGCATTGGCCGGTTCGGACCCTCTTGTCCGCCTGATCCGGGGAGGAGTGATAGAGCTTGCCGCCGAGGTTCCGGAAAGCGAATTGCCGTTAGTCGAAGCCAAACAGGCTGCGAGAGTGGTGCTGCCCAACGGCAACGTCGTGCACGGGCGTGTCCGCTGGATTTCACCAAAGATCGACCGGGAGACACGGCTCGGCATCGCGCAAATTGCCCTTGAAAGCGACACGCCGCTTTTTCCCGGGACATTTGGGCGGGCAGAGATCGTGATTGCGAAACGCGAGGCAATGGTAATCGCAGAGTCAGCGCTATTCTACGGGGCCCTGCCTAACGACAGTTCAGTTTTCACTGTCAAGGACAACCGCGTCATCAAGCAGACGGTCAAGATCGGACTTCGCAAAAACGGCGAAGTCGAAATTCTTGCCGGTTTGAATGTCGGCGACCGGGTGGTTGCAAAAGCAGCAGCTTCCCTTCGAGCCGGTGACATCGTCAGGGCAATTGATATCTCGACTTCCTCCGAAAGCGACAGAAAATGACGAGCAATATATCGGCGTGGGCAATCAGTAAGCCGGTTCCTACAATCGTGCTGTTTATCGTTCTCACCTTAGTGGGGTGGGCGGCGTTTCTCAAACTGCCGATTAACGCCAATCCTAATGTGTCGTTTCCAGTGGTTGCAATCACGGTGACGCAATCGAGCGCGGCGCCTGCCGAAATGGAAACCCAGGTGACGCAACGCATTGAGGGTGCTGCGTCCGGCATTGCTGGCGTTCAGCACATTCGATCGACTATAGGCGACGGTGTCTCTACGACAACGGTAGAGTTCAAGATCGGCACGGATCCCGACCGCGCAACGAACGATGTGCGTGAGGCTGTTACCCAGATCAGGTCCGATCTTCCGCAAACAATCCAGGAGCCCGTGGTTTCGCGTGTCGACGTTGATGGTGGAGCGATCCTTTACTACACCGTCCGCGCGCCAGCAATGTCGGCAGTCGATCTGTCCTGGTTTGTTGAGGACACAATCAATAGAGAGCTCCTCACCGTTCCAGGCGTTCAAAAGGTTCAACGCCTGGGCGGTGTAAACCGGGAGATCCGAGTCTCGCTAAACCCCGATCGTCTGCTGGCACTTGGCGTGACGGCCGACCAGGTCAATACGGCCCTGCGAGAAACCAATGTAAACGTTCCCAGCGGGCGTGGTGAAATCGGTGACAGGGAGCAATCCATCCGCACGGTTGGCAGCGCCAAGACACTCGAGGAGTTCGCGCGCCTAACCATTCCCTTGCCCGGAAATCGTTGGATTCCGCTTCGCGAGATTGCGAGGATCGATGACGGACCCGTGGAGCCACGCACTTTCGCCCACCTTGATACGCAACCGGTCGTCGGCTTCTCGGTCGCTCGCGCCAAAGGATATAGCGATACTGCCGTCGCTGCTGGCGTTACCAAACGCCTTGCGGAAATCCAGGGTCGGACACCTGACGTCGATATCAAGGAGCTGATCTCTACCGTTGAGTACACCCTTCAGAGTTACGACAATGCGGTCGCCGCGCTGGTGGAAGGCGCCGCTCTTACTGTTATTGTCGTGTTCTTGTTTCTTCGAAATTGGCGCGCGACGCTTATAGCTGCCGTGGCCATGCCATTGTCTATATTGCCGACATTTGCGGCCATGCATCTGCTTGGCTTTACGCTGAACAGCATTAGTCTTTTGGCCCTCACACTCGTGATCGGCATCCTGGTGGATGACGCAATCGTCGAGATCGAGAATATCGAACGACATATCGATATGGGCAAGCGGCCCTACATAGCAGCTATCGAAGCGGCAGATGCAATCGGCCTGGCTGTGGTTGCCACAACATTGACGATTGTTGCCGTCTTTACGCCTGTGAGTTTTATCGGCGGAGCGGTTGGGCAATACTTCAAGCAGTTTGGCCTGACAGTGGCGATCGCCGTAATGCTCTCGCTGGTCGTGGCGCGGTTGCTTACGCCACTTATGGCAGCCTATATCTTGCAGCCTAAATCAGCTGCCCATCACGAGGAGAAAACATCCCGGATAGGCAACTCTTACCTAAAACTCCTTGCCTGGACGCTCGATCATCGGAAAACGGCGTTTGCACTTGTCGGTGCAATCTTTGCAGGTTCCATCTATCTACTCGCCCTTCTTCCGACAGGTTTTCTGCCAGAAGATGATACCAACATTTCTCAAGTCAAAGTGTCCATGCCTCCTGGGACGCGGCTGGAAGAAACTGCGAAGGTGTCCGACGGGATAGTCAAGCGCCTATCAGCGCGGCCGGAGATCGAAAGTGTGCTGGCGGTCGCAGACAGTGTTAGCGAAGTACAGCTGCTCATCAAGCTGAAGCCACGCGGCGAACGCAAACTCGACAAGAAGTCATTCGAGCTGGCCATTCGTCCAATCCTGGCCGAAACACCAGATGTTCTCTTCACTTTTGTCACGGATACCGGCGCCAAGGAAGTCTCGATATACCTCGTCGGAAACAATTCAGAGGAGCTGACCAAGGCGGCCCGTCAGCTTGAGTCCGAAATGCGCATGCTTCCCGAGCTCACGAATGTTCTGTCTACTGAACCATTGCGTGCGCCAGAACTTGCCGTGACACCCCGCCTTGATGAAGCCGCACGCCTTGGCGTTTCCGTCGTTTCACTTGGCACGATTGCTCGAATAGCTACAATCGGTGACATTGATTCCGGATCGGCTCAGTTTAACCTCGGTGATCGTCAGGTACCTATTCGCGTGCTTCTCGACAAAGGCGCACGGGGGGATCTAGGGACCATACAGAAACTTCGCGTTGGAACTGCAGCGGGGGGCGTGGTGCCGCTCACCTCTGTGGCCGACCTCTCGTTCGGTGCCGAAGAAGGGAAGGTTGAACGGCTTGATCGCAAACGCCTTATCGCAGTCGAGTCAAATCTTAATAACGGTGCAACACTCGGAACGGCTATTGAAGCAATTTCAGCATTGCCTTCTCTGAAGAGCCTTCCGGCAAGTGTGAGCCGGATAGAATACGGCGATACCGAATACATGAACGAGATGTTCAGTAATTTCGCGCTCGCGCTCCTTACGGGCATCATGGTGGTTGCTGCCGTCCTTGTGTTACTCTTCAAGGACTTCCTACAACCGATGACAATTCTGATTGCGCTTCCGCTATCGATCGGCGGTGCGGCCCTGGCCTTGATACTCTACGGCGCTGCCCTCGACCTCTCGTCAACCATCGGCATCCTGATGTTGATGGGTATCGTGTGCAAGAACTCAATCTTGCTTGTCGACTACGCGATTGTGGTGCGCAAGGAAGGGCTGGATCGTCGTTCCGCATTGCTAAAGGCAGGTATTACACGAGCACGACCGATTATCATGACGACCATAGCGATGGTGGCAGGTATGGTGCCAGCGGCAATTGGCGTTGGAGCTGATGCCGGCATGCGGGCGCCGATGGCCGTGGCGGTGATCGGAGGGCTCATAGCGTCGACCGGGCTTAGCTTGGTGTTTGTTCCAGCAATGTTCACGGTAATGGATGATGTAAACATATGGCTTAGTAGACGACTTAGGAAACTCACGTCCGTTACGGCGGACGATATCAAAGCCGGCGAACTGGTGGCAATGCAGCAGCGTGAAGCGCTGTCGGATCCCGCAGAATAGATGCAGTTGGCAGACCCGATCGTTTCATTCGGCCTGCCGCACACTGGACATTCTTCAGGAGGCAGCTTTGCGGCTCTATCGAGATATCTACGCCAACGAGAGCGCGGCGGAAGGCGGCCGCCGCCACTGCGCCCCTCCCTTATTTGAGCTGAAGGGACGCTGAGATTATAAACGGGCGGTTGCGAGCTACGCTTCGCGCCACCCGGACCCGGCGACACGCATTGGTAAAGCGGGTTGCCAGAGTAAAGACCCAAGGTACGACCATGCCCGACATGGAGAAGGTCACCTTGCCGCATGATGAGAGGCTTGCAAATCCGGGGGACTTGACGACATTGAACGCATGAACACCTCCGAGCAATCAATGCATCTGGTTCATTCCGGAAAAAGATGGCGCCGCATTCCCGTAGCGGTGCTCATGGCGTTGAGTTTCGGTGCACTGGTGCTTGTGTCAGTGGGCGGAGTTTTGGTGTTGTCGGTGGGCGCTAACATTCGCAATACTTTCGACCTGCTTGGCGCTCAGTCGACTCTCCTGGTCGATGCTATGGAGGACCTACTACGTGCCCAAATGGGAGGCCCCGAGAACGCAGTGGACGGCGTCTCACAGCTTTATTCTCAGGGCGATTTCCAGATCGACGAGGCGACGATGTCGGCCGCGCTTGCAGGCGCCCTTTCGGCCACGTCCGGCGCAAACGCGATGCTGGTATGCACCACCGACCTGATCTGCAGTGGTGCGGTACGCGGCTCGCACGGTGGTCCGAGCAGCGGGATCCGGCATGTTCCGGCGGAGCCTGAGAAATCTCCCGAGGTCAGAGCTTTCCTTGAAAATCGGCGGATGATCAGTGGGCGCCAGTGGGGTGCGTTCGTAGCCAACGAGCATGGTCTGTTCGCGAACGTCTCAGCGCCACTCAAACGCGATGGTGTGACGCGCGGTTGGGTGATCGCCGCGGTGGAATTACAGAAGCTGTCGGAAATCACCCAGGAATTGTCTTCTCGCTTCGGTACGCATGCTTTCATTCTGGATGGCGACGGCACAATCCTGGCGGACCCGCGCTTGGCCGATCCGGATGCGGGCATTCTACCACTGACGCCGCTTGATACATTCGGCGATCCAGTTCTTGCGCGATACAGCGAGCGGTCAAGGCAGACGGAGTTCAGCGCTAAGCGCGGCCGCGATATTGAGGTTGCCGAGATCCAGACCGATGGGCAAGGTGCATCGTTCTTGCGACCGGGAGCGGACACGTATGTCGCCATCACGCGCAAGATCACAGGTTATGGCGGCCGGCCCTGGACGATTGGCGCGTATTTTGAGGCTAGGCAAATTGGCGACGAGATTGAACGCGTCATGGGGTCGGCACTCCTGGGGCTTGGCGGAATGGCTGCGGCGGTGGTCGTAGCGGTCCTGCTGGGCAGGCGTCTGTCACGTCCGATTCAGGAGATCGCGAGCCAGGCCTCGCGCGTTGCCAATTTCGAGCTTGATGACTTAAGGCCCCTGCCGCGCAGCAGGGTGCTGGAACTGGATGAGCAGGCATCTGCCTTCAACGCGATGCTTGTGGGTCTTCGGGCGTTTTCCACCTACGTTCCCCGTTCCCTGGTCGCCAAGCTGGTACGCACCGGACAGACTGGGATTGCCGAACCTCGCGAAGCAATTGTCACCGTCATGTTCACTGACATCACTGGCTTTACAACGTTGTCGGAGCAAATGGATGCGGCCTCTGCCGGGAAGCTACTCAACCATCACTTTGGCATTCTATGCCGCTCGGTTGACGCAAACGGCGGTGCCGTCGACAAGTTTCTGGGCGACGGAATGCTGGCATTCTTCGGTGCCCCGGACCATTTGGACGATCACGCTGTTGCCGCGGTCCGTGCAGCCGCAGCCATCCGCGAAGATCTGGAGAACGACAATAAAAAAGGAGCGGTGGAAGGTCGACCACCCCTCCGGGTGCGCATCGGCATCCACACTGGCCTTGTCATTGTCGGCAATATTGGAGCGTCCGACCGGGTCAACTACACAATCGTGGGGGATACCGTGAACATCAGCCAGCGGCTCCTGGAGGTGGGAAAGCTGTCGATGCCGGATACAGCCGCCTGCATCACCATTTCCAAAGCGACTGCCTCGAGGCTTGACGAAAGCTTCACAACAATCCCGATGGGTGAGCATAGGCTGCGCGGGCGCGGCGAGGAGACAGAGGTTTTCCAGCTTGGCGTGGTCACAGGGGTGGCGCCGGCTTAACCTTGACCCGCCGGGTATGCAAGCGCTTTTCCCCTCACTAGTCGGGCGTTGGTCAATGCGCTGAGAAGGGGCATCGGTGGAGAAACTGTAGCTTCAGCAGATAGCGGTGCATTCGAGGCAGCGCACCCATTGTCAGGCTGGACTGGACCGAGGCGACCTCCTGCAATGTGGCTGGGTTGCGCGTTTACCTACGTCTGACCAATGATCCCGATACGGATTTGCGATCATGGCGGCGGGCGAGATTTTCTCCTTTAGGAAGACCAGCTAACTGGTTGAAACGACAGACATTTATGGCCTTGTGGAGTTTACAGCGCGGCGGGCGGTGCCCGCGCTGTAAACTCCACGCCCGACCTATTCAGCACTGCAACCGTAGGCAACAGCATATCTCGAACTGGCGATGATAGGCGAGCGCGCCCGGTGTTCAGCTAAGAAAGATGCTGGAGCGTTTCGAAGAGGGTGCGAGAGATAGGGAGTTCGCCAACCGGGATCTGTTCCCGACGTTCACTTGAGCGAAGGCGGTGCGAACGAGAAATTGGGCAAGTGACGCTAACTTTTTTGATGAACTTCAACAGAGCCGTTTCACTTGACCATCATCCGTGTTTCCAGACGGCATTTGACTCTTTTTTAGCGCGACCGCCGCGCGTGGCTCTGCAGAATGAAATCGGCGCAGCGTTCGGCAATCATGATGGCCGGAGCATTCGTGTTGCCACTGACCAGTGTTGGCATGATCGACGCGTCAGCAACACGTAGACGTGGGACACCGATCACTCTCAGTTGGTTATCGACCACCGCCATTGCGTCCCTTCCCATCTTGCACGTGCCCGATGGGTGATAGACCGTCTTGGCGATTGAACGCGCGTGGTTTTCGAGCGCCTCGTCGGATTGTGCGTCGTCACCGGGCGCCAGCTCCCGAAAACCCAGTGCCTTCATGGCGGGTGCGGCAAGAATACGGCGACCGAGCTTGATGCCCCTGACCAGCGTATCGACGTCGGCCTTGCTGGTAAGGTTGTTGCCTACAAAGATGATGGGGTCTTGTGCCTTCGAGGTTCTCAGCAACACTTTTCCGCGTGCCTCTGGACGCAGAATGCAAGGATTGATCGATACGCCGTGACCATCCATCTGGCCACGCGAGGCATCTCCGACCAGTGCGGGGGTTACGTGGAACTGGATATCCGGCCGGCCGCAGCCCGACGTATCAACGAAGCCGCCGCTTTCCACCACGTTGGACGAAAGCAAGCCGGACCGATTAAACAGATACTGTAGGCCGTTGATTGCGGCACGAAACCCTTTGTCCTGCCCCTTCAGTGAGATAGGTCGATCCGTGATGCCATAAACCGATGCCGTGATGTGGTCCTGGAAGTTTTCGCCGACACCTGGCAGGTCGCGCAGGACCTGGATGCCCAGCGAGGAAAGATGCGCCGCGGGTCCAATCCCAGACAGCATCAAGAGCTTCGGTGTCGCCAGCGCACCGGCGCAAAGGATTACCTCTTCTCTTGCTCGGGCACGGTGCACAGCGCCGTCCGCGGTGCGGTAGGAAATGCCGGACGCGCTTCCATTTTCCATGATGATGTTTTGAACCGCACTTTCAGTGCTGATCGTCAGCAGTGGTGAGGCCTTCACGGCTTTCAGATAGGTTGCCGCTGTCGAGCCGCGGCGTGCCTTGGACGTGGTCGTCTGAAAGAACCCGATGCCTTCCTGTGACGCGCCATTGAAATCATGGGTAAAGGGTAGGCCGATCTCCTGTGCGGCCCGCACAAAGGCGGAGCTGATTGGATGGCGAAACCGCGGTTCGGACACTTTGAGCGGCCCGCCCGTTCCATGAAATGCATCCGCTAGCGTCTCATTATCCTCGCAGCGCCGGAACACCGGCAGAACTTCGTCGTATCCCCAATCTTCGCAGCCGAGGTCACGCCATGTGTCGTAGTCCTGCGCCTGACCACGGATGTAGATCATCGCGTTGACCGATGAGCCGCCACCGAGTGTCCGACCCTGCGGCACGACGAGCACGCGCCCGTTGGCGCCGGGTTCCGGCTCGGTCTCGTACATCCAGGTGCGCCTGGTGCCGAGGACGCGCACGAAAGTCGCAGGAATGTGTATGTATGGGGTGTTGTCGCGCGGGCCCGCCTCAAGCAGAAGTACGCTTTTACCCGCTGACACCAGCCGGTTTGTCACCACGCAGCCTGACGAACCGCCCCCAACGACGATGTAATCGAACGTCTTCATCCGAGCTTCAACTCCTGCTGGAAGCGATACGGCAGCGCGGTGACGCCCCGTTTTTTTTTGCCAAGACGCTTTGCGTCACGCGCCGATATGACTGACGAACTTGACCGTGAGGTGAGCCTCAAGTCCCTCGGTGCCACCTTCGCTGCCCCAGCCGCTGTCCTTGATGCCGCCGAACGGCGTCTCAGCCGATGCAATGCCAAAATGGTTGATGGAGACCATTCCCGCTTCGAGTTCCGTGGCGAACCGATCCGCCGTTGCCAGAGATCGAGTAAAGGCGAATGCAGCCAGTCCGAAGGGCAGGCGGTTGCTGCGTTCGATCGCTTCATCGAGCGAACCGACGCGCACCAGCGCAGCAACCGGCCCGAATGGTTCTTCGTTCATGATGCGAGCATGTTCGGGAACATCGGACAGAACGGTTGGTTCGAAAAAGAACCCCGCATTGCCGATACGCCGTCCACCGCACTCCAACGTGGCACCGCAACTGACGGCGTCCTCCACGAACATCTCCACCGCATCAAGCCGGCGAGGATTTGCAAGCGGCCCCATTTGTGTTCCATCTGCAAGACCGTCACCAACCTTGAGCGCCTGAGCGCCGGCAACGAAACTCTCCTTGAAACTATCGTAGACGGCGTCCTGGACATAAAAGCGAGTTGGCGAAGCGCACACTTGACCGGCGTTGCGAAACTTCAGCATGACGCCGAGCGCGGCTGCGGCCCTAACATCCGCATCGCTGGCGACGATGTAGGGCGCGTGGCCGCCAAGCTCCATGGTCGATCGTTTCATGCCGGAGGCAGCCATGGCCCCAAGCGCCTTGCCGACGGGAACCGACCCCGTAAAGGACACCTTCCGGATGATCGGCGAGGCGATGAGATATTCGGAGACCTCGGGTGGTACGCCGAAAACGATATTGATCACGCCATCAGGCACGCCGGCATCCTGGAATGCCTTGACGAGCAAGATGCAGGCGGAGGGCGTTTCTTCCGGAGGCTTTGCGATGATCGAGCATCCTGCAGCCAGTGCGGCGGAGATCTTGCGTACAAGCTGATTGATCGGGAAATTCCAGGGGGAGAAGGCCGCGACCGGTCCAACCGGCTCCTTGACCACCATCTGGCGGGCGCCTGGAATTCGGGAAGGAATGACGCGGCCATAGGCACGACGGCCTTCTTCGGCATGCCATTCGATATGCTCGGCCGCGGCATTGGCCTCGCCCCGCGCTTCGGCCAGTGGTTTGCCCTGTTCTCTCACCATATGCTGCGCGATTGCTTCCGCCCGGTCGCGCACCAAGGCGGCTGCTCGGTGCATGATGCGACCACGTTCAAGGGCCGTCATTTTCCGCCATGTGCGATACCCTGCCTCTGCGGCGGCAAGCGCCCTGTCGAGATCGTCGCGCTCGCAGATCGGCAATTTTGCGATGGTCTGGCCGGTTGCCGGATTTTTGACCTCGGCAACGCGATTTCCCGAGGGCGCGCACCAGGTCCCGTTGATCAGAAGCGGCTTATCCAACATGGCTCAATCCTTCATGGCTTTGACTTGAAACTGGCTTCGGCAGGTCGCGAGCGACCCGCACATATTCCTCGGCAATACGCTTGACGATTTCGGCGGCAGGGAGGATCTCGGAAACCAGTCCCGTGCTCTGTCCGGCCTCGACCTTGCCCCCGTCCACATCGCCGTCAAACGCCGCGGACTTCAGCGAACTGGCGATGAAGAGCGCCTTTCGATCTTCATCGGACAAACCGTCAGTTTCCGCCTTGGACATGTCTTCTGCAAATCGGTTGCGAATGACGCGGATAACGCCAAATCCCCGGCCGACCACCATCGTGTCTTCGACGCCAGCCTTGACGAGCAGATCCTGATAGGCCGGGTGCAGTCTGGCTTCACGCGACAGCATGAATCTCGACCCGAACTGCGCAGCTCCGGCACCGAGCGAGAGCGCCGCGGCAAGGCCGTGACCATCGGCAAATCCACCGCTGAGGATCAGCGGCACATCTGGCACCGCCTTGGCGATCGCGCGGCCGAGGACCAGGGTGGAAACAAGTTCGGGTGGCGGATGCCCGCCGGCCTCGCCGCCAACGGCGATCAGTCCGTCGACGCCGGCATCAGCCGCCTTGCGGGCGTGCACCTCGCCGGACACCACGTGAAGGCAGATGGTGCCAACCGCCTTGAACCGATCAAGGTATTTTTTTGGCCCGCCCTGCGAGGCGATCAGGACCGGGATGCGCTTTTTCAACAGCATGTCTATGATCTGGTCGGCACCTTCCCGGTAGAGCGGCAAGTTGACGGCAAAAGGACGGTCGGTCCCGGCCTTCACCTCATCGATTGCTTCTTCCAGGTGATGAGGAAACATCGGCCCGGCGGCGATGACCCCGAGACCACCCGCATTGGAAACTGCAAGCGGCAATGCCGCGTTGGAGGATGCCCAGGACATGCCTGCCTGAATGACGGGAAGATCGATGCCGAGCAGTTTCGTGACGTTGGTTTCGATGCGCATTCTAGACCTCGATGCCTGCGAGCTTGCGCGCATGGGCGGCAAGCTGCTTTTTCTGGATTTTCGAGCTTGCAGTCATGCCGATCGATTCAAAATCGTCGACAATCCAGACATGCCGCGGCACCTTGAAACCGGCCATCTCACGCTTCGACCAGTCAATGATCTCAGCTGGCGTGGCTGCGCAGCCTTCCTTGAGGATGACGAACGCTGCCGTCACCTCGACCAGTCGCTCGTCCGGGACACCCACGACCGCGGCCTGGCGGATCAGCCGGTTCCGGTGCAAAACGTTCTCGACATCTGCCGGCGACACATTTTCTCCGCCGACCCGCACGATGTCCTTGGCGCGCCCAAGAAAACGTAGCCGTCCGGCCCTATCCAGAGCGCCGAGATCGCCGGTAGACAGCCAGCCCTCTGCGTCAAGAGCGGCAGCAGTTTCCTCAGGTTTGTCGAAATAACCCTTCATGACGTTCCAGCCGCGAACCAGGATCTCACCCTGTTCGTCCGGACCGGCGTCATGGCCGCTTTCTGTGCGTATGCGCACCTCCACACCGGGCTGCACGCGCATGGCTGCACTGATACGAACCTCCTCAGGTTCCCACCAGCAAGACTGGGCGACATTTGGGGACGCTTCCGAAAGGCCATAGCCAACCACGCACTCGCGCGCGCCAAGTTCATCGATCACGCGACGAACAATCGTGGGAGATGCCGCAAGCCAAGCACCACGCAGGTTCAGTGCGCGGGATGGGCGGTCGGGATGTGACAGCAGCATCAGCGCCATCGTATCATTACCGGAGAAATGGGTGCACTTTTCCTCCTCCATCAACCGTAGCGCCTCGCCGGGATCGAACCTGTCCATACTGACGAGCGTGACGGCATGCTGAAGGCAGGCCAGGATGGACAGCGTGGTACCGGCAACATGGAAGAAGGGACGGGCACTGTGAAACCGGTCACCTGGTCGCAGGCCGGTTCGCATGCCAGAGAAAAACGCATTGGCGAGCATGTTGCGGTGGCGCAGAAGGACACCCTTGGGAAAGGAAGTGGTGCCGGACGTATACTGGATCAGCAAAATATCCTCTGCATGATCGCCTGCAGCGACCGGTTCCGGCTCGCTCGCGCATAACTGGCGCCAACTGATGGCCGTCGAGGGGATATCGTCGCCGACGACGAGGATGCGATTAAGGTCGGGCAGGGCACCGTGCGGAAGCGTGTTGTCGACACCCGGGCAGATCTCACGCAACATTTCGATGAAGTCGATCTTGAGGAAGCGATCGCAGGTGATCAGGGTCGTGACACGCGACTGCTTCAGCGCGTAGGCCATCTCGACTGCGACGAAACGGGTGTTGACAGGCACGGTCACCGCGCCCAGCGTGCCGATCGCCAGGAATATAACCGCCCAATCGGTGGAATTGCCGAGACACAAACCAACATGATCGCCCTTGCGGACGCCGGCGGCGACGAGGGCTGCTCGGGCGTTTGTGACTCTTTCGGCAAGTTCTTGGAAGGTGAGCCTGCCGCCGGCCGCCACGATTGCCTCGACATCGGGCGCGATGGTCGCGGCGCGGGCGAGTGCCGCCGATACAGTGAGGGGGCAAATGGTCGCGAGATCGAGGTGTACGCTCTTCATTTGCCACTCCTCCCACCGACGATTTCGGAAAACTTTTCGATGCTGGATCGCCAGCCTCCATCGGCCAGACAACGTTCGATTGCCGCCATCTCGATGCGGATGCCATTGGTTAGGTTCGTTTCATGACCAAGATCGACCGCCTGCTTGGTCAGGGCGATGGCCAGTGCAGGGGCGGCAGCGATGGCGTGGGCGATTTCCTGTCCGACCGCTACAAGCGCGTCAGCCGCGACAATGCGCGCCACAAGACCGCGCTGGTAGGCCTCTTGCGCAGGCATTAGGCGGCCCGTAAACAACAGCTCCTTGGCGCCCATGCGTCCGATGACACGCTGCAGGCGCTGAGTTGCACCAACTGTTCCCCATTGCGGTTCGGGGAAACGGAACGTCGTCTTCTCAGAAGCGATAACGAAGTCGCAGCTCATCAGGATTTCGCCACCGGACCCCACGACGGCCCCTTGAGTGAGGGCGACGACAGGTTTCGAGCAGCGCCCGATGGCGTCATAGGCTGCAAAGGATGCGTGCCGGCGTGCTATGATCCACGCCTCGTCCTTGTCCGTCCGTTCTTTCAGATCGGCGCCGGCGCAGAACACCGGGCCGTTGGCGGACAAAAGAATGACGCGGATGTCAGATTTCGTGTCGAGCCGTTCAAAAGCCTCACGAAGAGCGACACACATTTCCAGATTGACGGCATTGCGTGCCTGAGGCCGGTTCAAGATTACGTGTGCAATGGCGCCGTCCTGCCGAACAAGCACCGCATCATGGGTTTCCGTCATCAGATCACTCCTTCATTATGGAGCTCGTCGATTTCGGCGGCGCTCAGGTTCAGTTCATGTTTCAGGATGTCGTCGGTATCTGCGCCGAGCAGCGGAGGGCAGCCGATCTGTGGCGGATCGAAGCCGTCAAAATTGACCGGCGTGCGCAGGGCCGGGAAATGGCCTTCTGCCGGATGGTCGAAGGTGCCAACAGTCCCGCGCTCGCGCATGTGCGGATCATCTAGGATCTCGCGCACGGTGTTTACTTCGCCAGCTGGAATGCCGCTAGCACGCAAATCTTCGGCAAGGCTCTCACGATCGCGGGCGGCAATCGCGGTTCGCATCGCGTCCATGACCTGGTTGCGGTTGGCAACGCGCCCGGCGTTTTTGGCGAGGGCCGGATTGGCCGCAAGGTCATCAAGACGGAGAACCTTGCACATCCCTAACCAATGCTGATCACTGCCGCTGATATGCAGCCAGCCACCATCGCGGCATTGGAAGGCGGCGGAAGGCACGCGACCGGGATGCTCGGTGCCCGAGCGAGAGATATCTTCGTTCAGCGCAAACAAGCGGGCAGCGGCGAGCGCCAGGAGACTGGCCTGGATATCCATCATGGCAAGGTCGATATGGCAGCCCTTCTGGCTTCGTGCCCGGCCAACAAGGCCCGTGAGGATGGCTATGGCGATCCACAATCCGGCGGTCATGTCGGCAATCGGCACGCCGGTTTTGGCTGGCGGCGAATCCGGATGGCCTGTGAGATGCATGATGCCAGACAATGCCTGGAACACGGTGTCGTAACCCGCTCTGTTGCGATAAGGCCCGCTTTGCCCAAAGCCTGTGTTGGACACATAGATCAGTTGTGGATTGAGCGCTGACAGCTGCGTATAGCCGAGATTGAAACGATCCATGTCCCCCGGCAGGAAGTTCTCGAGCACGACATCGTGCCGCGCAGCAAGCCGTGCTGCAATGGCCTGGGCTTTCGGCGACTTGAGGTTCAGCGTCATTGACCGCTTGCCTCGATTGAACGCGAAGAAATATGCGCTTTCGCCACCGGGAAGACGGGGTTCGAAAATGCGTGACTCATCACCTCCGCCCGGTCGCTCCACTTTCGTGACGGTCGCGCCGAGCTCGGCTAGGATCTGTGTCGCCATCGGTCCTGCAAGAACCCGAGAGAAGTCCAAGATACGAATACCGTCGAGAGGCTTCATTTGGCGTCACCCCGGAAGCTACGCATCTTTGCATTGAGGTCGCGACCGGCGGCCATCGCCTCGGCGTAAGGAAGGTCTTCGACCGCATAGTAAAGGGCCTTTGCGGCCGACATGGCGAGAGAGTTGGCGGCGGACCAGGCTTCAGCAATCTCAACCGCTTTCCCCAGAACATCCTGTGGTGCAACCACGCGATTGCAAAGCCCAAGCGACAACGCCTCGTCGGCGCCGATCAGACGGCCGAGGCTGATCATTTCGAACGCGGCCTTGCGTCCGAGTGATCGCTGCAGGCCGGTCATAACCAACGCTGGAACGATCGAGTGCTTCAGTTCCGGATAGCCGAACTTCAGGTTTGTCGCCGCCACCATCATGTCGCAGCCGATTGCCAGTCCAGCACCGCCGCCGACGGCTGCTCCCTGCACCGCCGAGACGACAGGCTTCGAAAGGCCCTGCATCATCGCCTGCGTCCGGCAGGTCAGATCGGCGCGCTTTTCCACGAGATCCTGGTTGGCCGGCGTCAATGTGTCGAATTCCGAAAGGTCAGCACCGGCACAAAAGCCACGGCCATTTCCGGCAAGAACGATGGCACGGACGGACGGATCGTTGTCTGCCGCAAGCAGGGCATCGTAAATGGCTTGGGTGAGCTCGGTGTTCAGGGCGTTGAGCTTGTCTGGGCGGTTCATCGTGATGATGCGGACGGCCCCTTGCGTTTCAACCAGGACGACGGAAGATTGAGAAGTGCTTGTCATGTTGATCCTATGCTGCCAGATGGCCGAAGCCGCTGCGGGCGACCTTGCTCAGGAGTTCTCTTTTGAGCACAGCTTCGCACTGCCGGGACGCTTCCCGCAATTTTTCAAGATCCAACCCCGTGCTGATCCCTTCCGCTTCGAATAGATTGACGAGGTCCTCGGTGGCGACGTTACCGGTATATCCTTCGCCGTACCGGATCTGCGTGGGGTGACCGCCAACGCCGCCGATGGAGCTGTCGAACCAGCGGCATCCGGCTTCGTAGGCGGCCAAGCAGTTGGCAATGCCCGTGCCGCGACTGTCGTGGAAATGGGCAATTGGCGTTACATCGGGCGTCTCACGCGCAATTCTGTCGAAGAGGCGGCGGATCGCGCTTGGCGTCCCATGTCCCGTGGTATCACACACAGAGACGTGGCTGACGCCGAGGTCGCAGAAGCGCTGCAGATCGGCGATCACGCTGGATGGATCCACCTTGCCTTCGAATGGGCAACCCAGGGCCATGGAAATCACGCCGATGAGCCTGAAGCGGCCCCCTGCCAGTCTAACCATGTCGGCGACATTGGCCCATTGGCTTTCGCGCGTGGTGCGCAGATTGCGCTGGGTATGCGCTTCAGTCGCAGATACCAGCAAGCTGACCTCTTCGACGCCATGGCCGGCATCCAGATCCGATAAGGCTCGTTGCACGGCCTTCGAATTCGGACAGGTGGCCTTGTACGCGACGCCGGGCCGTTTTGCGATGCCGGCCAGCACCCTTGAAGCATCCGCAAAAACAGGGACATGGACAGGACTGCTGTAGCTGGTCGCTTCTATGCGCTGAAACCCTGCGTCTGAGAAAGCATTGATCAATGCAATCTTTTCCCCTGCGGGAACGGAAACGGTCTCGTGCTGCAGCCCGTCACGAGCAAAGCATTCACATAGCGTTATCTCGGTCGACATGCCTCACCTCCATTCGACGTGAGGCAAGACTGAGATTATTTGTTCACATTGTCAACCATTGTTGCCGAGAAAAATTCCATCTTGTTACTCTTCCTCGATGCTCTTGAGGTCCGATTGCGACGCAGAACTCTTGAGTTCGTGGTAGTATTTGCTGCTCGTCTGCGTGACCCTGCGAAGCAGCTCGACGAGTATCTGCTGCTCTGCGTGGCTCAGCGTCGCCAGCATTTCGTCGTTACGGCGGAAGGAATCTTCCAGAACCTTGCTTGAAAGCTCGAGACCCTCAGCGCTCAGTTGTAAAAGGATGCTGCGCCCGTCCTCGGGATTGGCAGCCTTGGCGATGTAGCCGCGCTCGATCAACGCCGAGACCGTCCGGCTCATCTGACTTTTCAAGACCCCGCTATGCTTTGCCAGGTCCTGCAGCGACGTTTTTTCAAGGTATTTCAAGACCGCGATAACCCGCCACTCTCGCGGAGTAATGCCATAACGTGGGCGGATGGATAGCGCTGCGATCCGAGTAGATAGGCTGGCCAGGCGCTGCACTTGAAATGAAAACAGGTCGCGAATGTCGGCCTCTCTCTCCTGCAGCGCTTCGCGGCGCTTGAAGTAATCGCCGGCCTTTGAATCCAGGTCATCGTGGTTTCGCGTCATGTTTCCTCTCAGGTTGCGGCTTTATCGATTTCCGCTCCATCCAGATTTGCTCGCTGCTGGCTTTTTGGGAATGCCGAGCAATAAATTGGTTGACAACGTGAACGATATAGTTAAGTTCGTCAACTAGATTGGCATGGCGCGGTCGGATTGTCGACCAGCCGAAGCAGCTTGGGAGTGAGTTGCGCCGATCTGGATCAGTCTTTGCTGGAGGAGCAACCATGATTTCCCTAAGGCGTCGTGCGGCCGGCCTATTTGGCGCCGCAGTTCTTGCATCCATCGCATCGAGTGCAGTGGCAGAAAATACGTCACTGACGATCGCCGGTTTTGGCGGCAATCTGCAGAACGATCTGCGCAAGACCTTATGGCAACCGGCGGCGGATGCCGCGGGGGTGGAATTGCGTGAAGAGACGCATGACGGTCTGGCTGCGGTTCGGGTGCAGGTGCAGTCCGGCTCGCCGACATGGGATGTGGTTCATCTGGGTGCCGACGAATGCGCGGTGGGCGGCCAAGAAGGTCTGTTCGAGCCGCTGGACTACAAGGTCATCAGCACCGATGGCTTCGACAAGCTAGCCTATGGCGAGAACTGGATCGCGACGAACACCTATTCCGTCGTGCTCGCCTGGCGCTCGGATGTCTATAAAGACAAGAAGCCGCAGGGTTGGAAGGATTTCTGGGATACCGAGACGTTTCCCGGTCGGCGCGCATTGAGCACCTATCCGCAGGAAATGCTGGAAGTCGCCCTCATGGGCAGTGGTGCCGACAAGGACAAGCTTTATCCCCTGGATAGCAAGCGCGCTTTCGAAGCGCTGGAGAAGATCAAGAAGGATATCGCCGTCTGGTGGTCTTCCGGTGCCCAATCGGCGCAGCTGATCAAGGACCATGAAGTGGATATGATTGCGATCTGGGGCAGCCGGGTGGCAAGTGTCATCAATGATGGCGCCCCGGTGGAATTCACCTATCAGGATGCGATACTCGGCTATGGTTGCCTGGCAATTCTCAAGGGATCGCCAAACGCGGCGGCCGCACAGAAATTCATCGCCGGTGTCGTTGCGCCCGAAACACAAGCCCGGATTCCCGAAATGATGCCCTACTACGGTCCGCCGAACAGTCGTGCCTTCGAGGTCAAGAAGTTCGCTCCAGATGTTCTCGCGAAATCCAACATGTCTCCCGAGAATATCAAGAAGCAGACCTTCCTCAATGCCAACTGGTGGCGGGACAACAATGCCCTCGTTCGCGAGGACTACAGCCTGATGATGTCGAACTGACGCATATCGGACACGGAGAACGGCAATGACATTGGGTGCAGTTTCGCTACGTCAGATCCATAAGGCTTATGGAAGTTACAAGGCACTGGACGGCATATCGCTCGATATCGCCGCCGGGGAGTTCTTAACGCTTCTCGGTCCGTCGGGGTCAGGCAAGACGACGCTGCTCAATGTCATTGCCGGCTTCGAGCGACCGGACGGCGGCAGCCTGCTGGTCGACAATGCAGAGTTCATTACGAAGCCGCCCCACAAACGCAATCTGGGCATGGTGTTCCAGAGCTATGCCCTGTTTCCCCATATGGATGTCTTTGCCAACGTCGCCTATCCGCTGAAATTGCGCAAAGTCGATGCCGCCACCACAAAGCTGAAGGTGACCAAGGCTCTGGAGACGGTTCACATGGCCCATCTCGCCGGACGCCGTATCAACGAACTCTCAGGCGGGCAGCGCCAGCGGGTTGCACTTGCCAGGGCGATCGTCTTTGAGCCGAAGCTTCTGCTTATGGACGAACCGCTGTCCGCACTCGACAAGAACCTGCGCGAGCACATGCAGATCGAGCTGAAAAGGCTGCACCGCAGCCTCGGCATGACGACCGTCTATGTGACCCATGACCAGCAGGAGGCTTTGACGATGTCGGACCGGATCGCGGTCCTGGATCGCGGGCGTATCATGCAACTCGACACCCCAAGGAATATTTATGATGCCCCGAACTGCAAGTTCGTGGCCGGCTTTATGGGTGACACCCGGTTCCTGTCGGTCGTACGCAGCGGTTCAGACTTCGCCCTCAACGGTAAACGGGTCAGGCTCAGCAACCCGGCAAAGCCCAAGGCGGGTGAGGATGCATGGCTGATGGTTCGCCCGGAAAGGCTGCGCTGGCATGGTGCTCCTGAGCAGGACAACTGTATCGAGGGCAGGGTGGTCGACGTGATCTATCAGGGTGACAGCCACATGATCTCGATCGCACTTCCCGAGAATGACGAGATCTCAATTCGCCATACCGGCGCTGAGGGCGTGGCCCTTCCGGCGTCGGGTGACAGCCTTAAGCTCTGGATGACCCCCCAGTCGAGTGTCATTGTCGGAGGTCCAAGGCAATGACGATGGTTGGAGCATATATGGGGACTGCGGTCGATCTCAATGCAGACGTCTTGCGGCGCTCCCGACAGAGGGCGGACCGCGCTCTGGTCGGGCTGGCGATGCCGGCCCTGGTTCTGGTGGCGCTGGTATTGATCGTTCCCTTCGCGTGGCTTTCCTGGCTGTCGCTGTTTGACGCATCTGGCGCGTTGTCGACGGAGAATTATGCCCGGCTCCTCCGGCCGGCATATGTCGACAGCTTCCTGACGACCTTCAAGGTTGCCGGGATCGTAACCGTTGTCTGCGTCATACTCGGTTACCCCGTATCGTACCTGTTGTCGCAGTTGCCGGAGCGTGCGGCTCAGATCCTGTTGATCTTTATCATTCTGCCATTTTGGACGTCGGTGCTGGTTCGCACCTATGCATGGCTGGTACTGCTGCAAAGACAGGGCATCATCAACACCTGGCTGACGTCGCTGGGTGTAATCTCCGAGCCTCTGCCGCTCGTCAACAATCTCACCGGCACGGTCATCGGCATGGTGCACATCATGCTGCCGTTCCTGATCCTGCCGCTCTATGCCTCGATGAAGACGATCGATCCGATCCTGCTACGGGCGGCCGCCAATTGCGGAGCGTCGCCCGCGCAGGCGTTCCGCCAGGTGTTCCTGCCCTTGTCACTGCCGGGGCTTGCCACCGGTGTCGCACTGATCTTTGTACTCTGCCTCGGCTTTTACCTGACGCCGGCGCTGCTGGGGGGCGGTCGCGTCGCGATGTGGTCCACACAAATTGCCGACATGATCGCCAAGTTTGCAAACTGGGGCGCCGCAAGCGCGCTGAGTGTGGTGCTGCTCGTCGTAACCGGCCTGATACTCTGGGCCGTCAAGGCTTTGTTCCAGGTTGCCAGTGTCACCAGGGGAGGGCGATAATGCTGAAGCAAGCTGCGACATCAACCCAGATAACGCACCTCGACCGCCTTTGGCTCTATGCCGTGGTGGCGCTGATCGTGGCCTTCCTGATCATCCCATGCCTCATCGTTGTTCCGATGTCCTTTTCGGATTCACAATATCTCGAGTTTCCACCGCGGGTTTGGAGCCTGCGTTGGTATGAGGCTTTCTTTTCGTCTACGGAGTGGCGGCAATCGGCCATGGTGTCGTTCCAAGTGGCCGGTGCAACGACAGTTTTTGCGACGGTGCTAGGTACGCTGGCGAGCTACGGTCTGTTCAAATCGTCCAACATCTTCAATTTTGCGATCCGCGGCATTCTCGTCCTGCCGATGATGGTGCCGCTGATCTTCGTCGCAATCGGGGTGTTCTTCGTCTTTGCCCGCATTGGAATGAACAACACGCTAACAGGACTGATCCTCGCCCATACGACGTTGGCGATCCCTTTCGTGATGATCGCCGTGACCAACGGCCTTGTTGGGTTTGATATCAATCAAGAACGTGCAGCGCGCAGTCTCGGCGCTTCGCCGGCGCGCGCCTTTTTCACGATCACCCTGCCGCAGATCAAGATTTCCGTACTGTCGGGCATGTTGTTTGCGTTCATCACCTCGTTCGATGAAGTGATCGTTTCCCTATTTGTCTCGAGCGGCGCCAATTCGACGCTGACCAAGCGCATGTTCGCTAACATCCGTGATCAGGTCGACCCGACAGTGGCGGCCATTTCCTCGATGTTGGTCATCGCTTCCATCGTCATTTTCGTCGCGGCCCAGTTCGTGAAACGACCGGGCAAAGCTGCACCAATTTCGACCCACTGAACGACACTAGATTCCCAAGGAGAATGACCATGCTGCATAACTCGCTTCGCATGCGCGACATCGCCGTGCAGATCCATCCCCAGACCAACCTCGCTCTGCATGAGAAGCTGGGACCGACGATCATGTCTCGCGGCGAGGGCGCCTATGTCTACGATGATGACGGCAAGCAGTACATCGAGGGGATGTCCGGGCTGTGGTGCGCCGCGCTCGGGATGAGCGAGAAGCGCCTGGTCGAGGCCGCGACCAGGCAGCTGAATACATTGCCCTACTATCAGAACTTCGCGCATCGCGCGACGGAGCCGGGCATTGAGCTGTCTGATCGCCTGCTGCGGCTGGCCCCCGTACCGATGTCGAAGGTGCTCTTCCAAAGTTCGGGATCGGAAGCCAACGACACCGCTGTCAAGCTGGTCTGGTATTACTTCCACGCGCAGGGGCGTTCCGAAAAGAAGAAGATCATCAGCCGCAAGCGCTCCTATCATGGAACTTCGATCGCATCCGCCAGCATTACGGGGCTCCCGCATCTGCATCGCGACTGGAACCTGCCCCTTGATGGCTTCCTTCATGTGACCTGCCCGCATTTCTA
Organism: Ensifer sp. Root31; assembly: GCF_001424825.1. NCBI lineage: Bacteria > Pseudomonadati > Pseudomonadota > Alphaproteobacteria > Hyphomicrobiales > Rhizobiaceae > Ensifer > Ensifer sp. Root31. The sequence goes on from NZ_LMCO01000018.1 coordinate 41,650, forward strand.
TCGGGACGGGCTGCCGGGTGAGACCGAGGAGCAGTTCGCGACACGGCTGGCCGAGGAACTCGACGCCCTGATCATCGCGGAAGGTCCCGAAACCGTCGCGGCCTTTTTCGCAGAACCGGCCATGGGTACCGGTGGAGTTGTACTGCCGCCGAAGACCTACTTCGAAAAGATACAGAAGGTTTTGACGAAGCATGATGTCCTTCTCGTCGCCGATGAGGTTATCACGGGTTTCGGTCGGACCGGTTCCTGGTGGGGGTCGCAGACATATGATCTACGCCCCGACATTATCACCTGCGCCAAAGCATTGACCTCTGCCTATATGCCGCTGTCGGCGATTCTGCTCTCCGAGCGGATTTATGAAGGTTTGCGTGCGCAAAGCGAAAAGATTGGGGTTTTCGCACACGGGTATACCTATGGTGCCCATCCGGTCGCCTGCGCCGTGGGTGTCGAAGCACTGAGGATCTACGAAGAAGACGGCGTAATCGATGGCGTGAAGGCGCTTGGGGAGCACATGGGCAATCTCATGCATCCACTGATCGACCATCCCCTTGTCGGAGAAGTGCGGGGCGTCGGCCTAATGTGGGGCGTGGAACTCGTCTCTAACAAACAGACCCGCGAGGCCTTCGCCGCAGACCTTCAGTTCGGACTTGGCGTCCAGAATCGTGCTTTCGAGAACGGGCTTGTGTGTCGATCTCTCGGAAGCGCCATCGCCTTTGCGCCGCCGCTTGTCTGCACGAACGATCAGCTCGACGAGATCGCTTCCCGCTTCAAGCGCGCGCTCGACAGTTCATTGGACGCCTATATCGCCAGTGGCGGCAAGCTCGACTGAGCCTGGAGCATGAGTTGAATGATTGCGATATATGATGAACGCCAGGCGCTGCATGAACCGTTGACGCGCCTGGCCGGGGGGCAATTGGTTTCGAGCCCGGAAAAACCGGAACGCCTCGAAATGCTCCTGGCTGGCCTTAAAGCTGCAGGCGTGCCGGTCATCAAGCCGGCCGAACATGGCGACGAGGCAATCCGGGCAATCCACGATGCCGACTATCTGGACTTCCTGGAGCACGGCTTTGCCGCATGGCGGAAGTCGCCTGCCAATGGGCCAGAATTGCGTGCCAGCGTTCACCCGAACGTCTACATGAACCGAAAGCCGCTCGACCTTCTCGGACGGGCCGGATATTTTCAGGCCGACGCCAGTTGCGTCCTGGTGGAGGGAACTTGGCAGGCCGTGCGCGCCAGTGCCAATACTGCAATCGACGCCATGTCACGCGTCCTTGCGGGCGAGAACCGTGCTTATGCGCTGTGTCGCCCGCCCGGTCACCACGCCTATGGTGATAAGGCAGGTGGCTTTTGTTATCTGAACAACACGGCGATTGCCGCCAATCTTGCATCACAGCTCGGCTGCCGAGTGGCTATTATCGATGTCGACGTACACCACGGGAACGGTACGCAAACGATTTTCTATGATCGCGCGGATGTCTTGACGGTGTCTGTCCACGGCGACCCAGCATTTCTCTATCCGTATTATGCTGGCTATGAAGATGAGCGAGGCAAAGGGGCAGGGCTGGGATTCAACCGGAATTTCCCGGTACCGCTCTTCAGCGACAGCGGCGTTTATCTTGCAGCCCTCGCTGTCGGTTGCGACGCGGTAACAGCATTCGCGCCCGATATCGTTATCATCGCACTCGGATTGGACGCTGCCGTTTCCGATCCATTCGCCTGCATGGGTGTGAATATCGAAGGTTTTGAGCGGATGGGTGCCATGCTGGGTGGGTTGAGGCGGAAAACGCTGGTCGTGCAGGAAGGGGGCTATCCTTCAGGAGCGTTACCACTGTTGCTGACGAGTTTTCTTCGGGGGCTAACAGACGCCGATTAAATTCGTATAGCGCGGCATCAACCCAACCAGGAAATACCAGTTGCCGTTCGGTCAGCGATTTCTCTCTGGGGCGTCAACGTTCAGATAATCAGCCACTGCAAACGTCTGAACAAGTGCTTCCGTTGTGACGCGGCCACGCAATAACGGCGACGCCTCGTCAACGTCGGAAAGCTTTTGCAAGCGCCGCCGCATCGCATCCAGCCAAATCCTATTAAGAAGCCAAGGAGCGAATTATCCACTCCAGGCCACGAGAAAAGCTCATGTCCCAATCATCGGTCTCGCTCCCGATCTGAGAAGAAAGGGTAGGATACTGCGCCGTATTTTCTTTAAAGAAGTCGACGATGCGATCATGCGATGCAGCCACATCCCCGGCCTGCCAAGCTACCTGTGTGGCAACCGACCCAAGCATGAAGTTCGACAATGTATATCCTGCATGCACTACATCGACGTCCGACAAGCCTGACTTTGTGATGGTTGCTCGAAGATGCTCGGATCGCACCAAGGCATTTGGACCAAGTAGCGGTCGAAAACCGAACAGGCTGGTTGACCAAGGATGTCGTAGAAGCGTGTGACGCCACTCTAACAGGAAGCGTGTCAACTCCCTGTCCCACTTCTGCTCCTTTTCTGAAAGGGAAATTTCTCCAAGGATGCTGTCCAGCGCGAGTTCAAGCACATCGTCGCGTGTTTCTACATGCCAGTAGAGCGATGTAGCACCGGCATTAAGACGTTGTGCCAACTTGCGCATCGTTAGACCGCCTTGTTCCGCCACGTCAAGAATTTCGACCGCGGCTTGGACGATGCGTTCTCGTGTCAGCGCCGGAGCGTCACGCGAGCGCCTCGCCGGTTTTAGCCAGATGGTTGGGGAACTGCATCCCACTTTCGATAGTCCATTCTTCGCCATTGCTCTCTCCCGACGTTCGCTTGACAGTCGAGCGCAATCTAGCACATCATTCTAAATATCGAACAATGTTCGAGAAACAGATCATTGGCCTAGGATTTGGCGAGTTCATCGAAACGCAGGGTCTAATTTAACATCCCGGGACGACGTGTCGGAAACCAAGGTATAGAAGAGTATGAAGGCTGAAGCTGCGAACCCAGATGATAATTCTGGCAGGTCGCCGTATCACGATTTTCTCGCATCGTTGCCTGTTTCAGACGGGACGGTAACGATCAGAGCCATGTCAAACGCTGACGCAGAAGCATACGCGGCCGGAACGGATGATGCTCTGGTGAAGCGCTTCGCTCACTTGCCGATGGATAACTATACTCCGCAGCTCGTTTGCCATTTGATCGAAGGCGCGATTGCAGATGGCCTGCGCGATGGAACTCTGGCCGTCCTTACGATCGCCGATGCAAAGTCGGATGCCTTACTTGGAAGTCTTGTCTTCTTCGACATCAAAACGGATAACGCAGAGATTGGCTATTGGGTTGCTCCAGAGCGTCGCGGCCAAAAGGTTTCGAGCCGAGCACTTGCCCTGGCCATCGAAGTCGCCCGTACCCTTGGTCTAAAAGGGCTACGCGCTCGAACGGTGGAAGAGAATCCCGCTTCGCAAAGGATTCTTCTCCTTGCAGGCTTTGAACAGGTGGGCGAGGCGCAGCCCGAGGTTGTTCCCTCCGGCAAGACCGAAATGAGCGTGAATTATCTCATTAAACTCTAAAGCTGATGTCCGCCCAGCCGACTGTGAAAACATGATCGACCTGCAGCGTCTGAGGCGCGTTTCGGCCAGCTTCATCGCCCAGTTCAACAAGCGGACCAAGGCCAAGAAGTTGAAGTCGGAGGAAGAGGCTGTCACAACAGGTGCTGCCGACGATCGACCGGTATCAGGGCCGCCGAGCCTCGGCCCATTTGCCGGTTCCCAGCGCCCGCGGAAAAGGTCTGCTCATTCCGTGTTCTCCTGAAGAACGCTTACACCTTCATTCTTCAACTGCATCAAAACATATGCGGGTTCCAACAGTGCTTCGCCGAGGTAGCTCCCAGCAGGAGGCGCGGAGGCGCTCAACAAATTCTCGATTTGCAGTACCGCACCAAGAGCGGTCAGGTGCGTTTGGCCCGCCGGGTCAATAATTTGCATGGTTTCCGTACAGTACTTGCCTGTTTCGTCACGGCCGTTGACGGTAAGTTTAATACGATGTGCGGCTCCTGGCCCAGGGTTGTAGAGGATTGAACGGCGAACGCTGTCGAATATCGGGCGCGACAACAAAGACCAGATTCCACTGCGTACCAAAAGATGAAGAAGGGTTGTCGCCTTTCGGTCGTCAAAGCCTATACGTGCATCGACGGTAGAGGCTCCGGTTATTCGTGGCAAATTTGCCTGATCCGGTGCATCAAAACGATAAGTCTTATAGCTGCCCACACCGCGGAATTCTACCGCATGGCCGTCGATCAACCCGGTGCGGCGCACCCAATGGCCCTTATCCAAAGTGTAGAAGGGTTCGGAAAGTCGGTCCATATAGGCCGCTGAATTGGGACCAGCCTGATCGGATACAGCGAAGAGAATATCGATCGAGATACTGTCCACCACAGACAGTGGTTTACACGCGTAACGGACCAACAACCCAGATACGGAAGCCATCCAAGCAGAGGCAAAAACGGCAGGCGCCCGTAAAGGTCCTTGCCCCGCTACTGTTATGAGCGCCTGTTTCACACGCTCAGTCCAACGCGTGATATCGACGTAAGGCAGCCCTCTCATGAGTGCCAATTTAAGAAGATGGTCATGTGGATCGTTTGTCAGGGCAACAATAATGGCGCCGTCTAGGTCACTGGGCAAATCGGGAGCATTGACATCGATGCTGAGTGCGGAACCTCCCACTGAGGTTGCCACCGCTTGCGCCGTATCGATGTTTCGGCCGGCGATAATCATATCAACGTGTGGCTGCCTGCGTTTCAGGATATGGGCAACTTGGGCTCCGACCACCCCGCTACCGCCAACAAGCACTATTTTTCGCTGAGTCAAGGCTGAACTCCATATTGGTCAAATGACCTATAACCAAAGTTGGTCATTTGAACAAGCCTTGCTTTTTGTTACAAAGGATTTGTGGATAGGGGAAACATATCGTGACAAAAGGTGACGAACGACGAGACACAATCGTACATGCTGCCCTGAGGGTCCTAATCCGAGAAGGCGCTCATGGTTTTCGAATGCGAGCGATTGCGTCTGAAGCAGGGATCGGGCTTAGCCACGTTCAATATTACTTCAAGACAATAGACCTGGTGCTAGCGGCTGTGGTGGAGTGCCATCTGCAGGAATGGGATACCGTAATGCAGGACGGTCCGACCGAGCTTAGGGGCGCGGTTGATTTCATGTTGCGAAAGCAAAAGGAACGTGACGATTGCCAGCTGCTATGGGAACTCTGGGCGTTGTCCGGTCGGGATCCTGCGGCAAACGATACCTTGACATCTTTCTATAGCGGCTACATCGACCGCGTGTGTTTGCTCATCAGAACAAATATCCCTCACGATCACCCTGACGCGTGTATTCGGTCGCGGGCTGCCCTTATCGTCGCATTGCTCGAAGGCTCGTCCGTTTTACGAGGGAACCGGCGCGAGCAAAGATTGGGGGTAAATATCACCGACAATCTGGCGTCCGCGATATATGCGCTCGCCATCTCGCCTACCACGAACTGATAACGTTGAGTTCTGCCCATCACGGACGCTTGGCTGGAGTAGAAGCAGTTTTGGGAGCGCTTAGCTGAAGGTGAGGCATTACTGCGATCGTGCCCGGCCGAATGAGGTCGCGTTTGTATCCTTGTTAAGCGCTGTATTCCCAAGGGTCGACGTCACGGTTCCCGTCCCCTCAAAGTCCCGCACGTTGCGCGTTGCCAGCGGCCCGCCGCGCGCATCGCGGCGATCTGGGCATCGAATTGGCTGATCGGCCGTCCAGCCTGGACGCGTTCACACACGACCGCTGCGTACGCGAAAGCCGCGTCGCTGTCGAATGGGAGAATTCTCCCAGCGAAATCTTCACTGAAGATTGAAATGACGGCGCTCTCAAGTTGCTGGCGGCGTCGACCCCGTCATCCATTCTCGCAATGCCGTATCGGATTTCGGCTTCCGTAACTGAGGTTATAAGGCGGATGCTGGATGCTGGGCCCCGAGCCAAGCCCCTCACGCTGAATACGTTTAAATGCTCAAATCGGATATCATTGCTCATTTTTATATGCTATTTTTTTCGAAAATGGACATAAATAGATGAACAAAAAGCAAGCTGCCCTCGCTCGAAAACAGTTGGAACGACGTCTGGCGCCGGTGCGAGACCTAGAGCTCATATCGCCGCCACGTGGTTGGATGAAGGCCATCCGCGAGGCCCTCGGCATGACTACGCGCCAGCTCGCCATGCGCATGGGTGCCGCTCCGTCCCGCATACCGGCAATCGAGAAGGCTGAAGTTTCGGGAGCGACAACGATCAGGACGCTACGGGAAGCGGCCGCGGCAATGAATTGCACCTTTGTCTACGCTTTCGTGCCGATCAAGCCGCTTGACGATATCCTTCGCGAGCGCGCGGCCGAAAAGGTCGGTGAGGAGATGACGCGGCTCGATCATACGATGCGTCTGGAAAACCAGGCGTTGATCAAGTCGGACCTGGAGGACGAACGTTGCCGGCTTATCGACGCGTTGCTTGCAGACGCTGGGCGACGCCTGTGGGAAGAGGATTGACTCTATGGAGGAGGAGCCTCTTTTCCACGACGACGATGAAGCAAATACGCCGTTAACCCCTGAGGAACGGGAGCAGCTCATTCCCTCCTACATCACCTTGCGGCACGGCACGAATTGAACGAGGCCGAGCAAGTTAACATCGGCGAAGGCTTGCGATGGGCGAAGTCGCGAAAAAGGGACCTGCTCGACCAGGAATTCCTCAGTGAGTTGCACCGCCGCATGTTTGGGGACGTTTGGCATTGGGCTGGCCAGTACCGGACAACACCTAGAAACATCGGCGTCGATGCCTATCGCATTGCAATGGATGTCAGGCAGGTGGCTGACGACGTGCGCTATTGGGTCGAACACGAGACCTTTCCACCCGACGAGATCGCTGTCCGGTTCAGCCACAGGCTGGTGGCAATCCATCCCTTCCCAAACGGAAACGGCCGATTTTCTCGCCTAGCGGGCGATCTGCTCGGGCGCCAGCTTGGACGACCGCCATTTAGCTGGGGCCGGGCAAATCTGGTCGATGCGGGCAAGACCCGAGCCCATTATGTTGCTGCACTTCGGGCGGCCGATAACCACGATATCGGACCCTTGCTGGAGTTCGCGCGCTCATGAGTTTTTCAAAATGGTAGGTGAGCTTCTCAAACTGGAAGCGAGAAAGGACTGACATGAAGCAGTTGCAGGCCATTGTGGATGCGGAGCGCTCCTCCCCCGAGTGAGGGATGGCGACGAAATCACGCATATCAAAAGCGGCCCGCAGCTGGGCTGCGGACCGATCTTCGGACAAGTCCTCAGAGCACGCGAACGTTGCGCGCGCTCCATTGCAATGAGGGCCGGACAAGCCCTTGTTCAAATCGTTGGCCACGCCCCAACGATCAAGCGGAGTGACTTGCCGGGCCTAGGCTTGCAGGATCCCGGCCGTTGGCCGTCGCGATGCTGATCCTCCGAGACGAGGCTCTTAACCGGTCAAGCCTCAGCGACACATTGCTCGCAACTTCTACACAGACGCCCCAGGAGTTGGCATCCTTGAATCGCGATGTCCGGCATCTCCGCGACGCCATTATTCACAGATCGGCGGATGGGACGCGCCCGCTTGATCTGTGAGGGCGTCTCGATCCTAAGCTGTTGGCACAGTTCCTCCATCGATGGTGTATTCGGTACCTGTGATCGATTCAGCGCGATCCGATGCCAGGAAAGCAATCAGGTTTGCCACTTCCGTCGGCTTGGCAGGGCGCCCGAGAGGTATGCCGCCCAAACTATCCATGATGATCTTCTTGCCACCCTCAAGATCCGTACCCGCCTTGTCCGCCAAGCGCTGGGCCAAGTGAACGGACGCTTCCGTTTCGATCCAACCCGGAGACACTCGCACGACGCGGACGCCCTTGGGCGATACCTCCTTGGACATGGCCTTGCTATAAGTCGAGAGTGCCGCCTTGGCTGCGGCATAAGCCGTGGTCGCTTCCGGGAGAGGCAGCACTCTTTGGATGGACGTGACATGCACAACCACACCGGTTCCTCGTGCGACCATGTCTGGAACCAGTTCGCGATCGAGTCGAACAGCGGGAAAAAGATTGAGAGACATTTCTTTGTGCCACTCGGCATCAGTTAGCGCCCCAAAGCCACCGCCGGCTGCTGACGAGCCACCCAGCATATGAACGATGATATCGATGTTGCCGAGACGTTGACGCGCAACGTCCGCGACGGCCGCGCAACCCTCTTCAGTCGTGAGATCGGCCTCGACAAACAATTCTTCCGGCAGGTTCTCAGGACGCGCCCGCGCGGTCGTCAACACCTGCGCGCCGAGTTCCCGAAACAGGCTAACGGTCGCAGCCCCGGCGCCCTTGGTTCCAGCAGTAATGAGGGCTCGTTTGCCTCTCAGGTTGAGAAAGTCTGTCATCACCGGATCTCCAGCCTAGCGATCTTGCCGTCCTTGATGGTGAAGGCATATGAGAGCGTCACCGGACTGCCGGGAAACTGGCCGCTAACTTTGGCTCGGACGAGCACTTTGTTGCCGTCAAGGGTGGATTCCAAAGGTTCAGAAACGTACTGCGTCGCCTTCTTCGCAGCCACCCACCATTCACGGATTGCGACGACGCCTTGATGGCGCGATCCCTCGTCTTCGACAACGGCTTCGATCGCAAACGTGTTCGACAGCGCATCCGCGTTGCTGCCGCTGTCAGCGTCAAAGTACGTGTTCACGATATCGGGCATATCCATTGTGTTTCTCCTCATTGGCTGACCCGATAGTAGCGCTCGACCATTGCGTAGATAAGTGGGATAAGCCGGCATGCAGCAATGAACAGATCGGGACAATGGAACAAGCCAACCTGAAGGAACTTGAAGCGGTCATTGCTATCGCCCGGCGCGGCACATTCCGCGCAGCGGCCATCGATCTCGGCATGTCTACGACAGCATTGAGCCACACAATAGGCAGGCTTGAGGCGGAGCTTGGGGTGCGATTGTTCAACCGCACCACACGCAGCGTGTCGCTGACGGATGCCGGCAGGCTCTTTGTGCAGCAGGTGGCGCCGTCGCTCCAGGATCTCTATGCCGCTTTGAATTCGGTGCGTGCGCAACGTGAGACACCTTCCGGAACAATACGGATCAACGCGGCGCCGTTCGCGGCGCGCGCAATCATCTCACCGCTCGTGCTTGAGTTCCTGCGCCGCTATCCCGACATGAATGTCGATATTGTAACTGAAGGAAAGATGGTCGATATCGTCAAGGACGGGTTTGATCTGGGAGTCAGGGTTGCGGGCCTCGTTCCCAGCGACATGATTGCCGTTTCGCTCGGCCGGCCCCAGCGACATGCTGTGGTTGGGTCTCCTGAATACTTCGAGAGGCATGGGAAGCCGGTGGTCCCTCCAGACCTTCTCAGCCATCGATGCATTCGCGTTCGCCTGCCCGATGGCTCCCTGTTTCGGTGGCGTTTCGAGAAGGACGGGGAGCAGGTGCAAATCGATGCACGCGGCCCGATATCGCTGGACGAGGCTAGCCTCACAAGAACCGCTGTCCTGGAAAGCGCCGGTATAGGCTACATCTTCGAGCAAGACATTTTCCCGGACATTGAGGCGGGGCGCGTCGTCCGTGTACTGGAAGACTGGACGCCACCATATCCGGGGCTTTGCCTTTACTACCCTGGGCGCCGAAATCTGTCAGCCGGGGTCAGGGCGTTCTTGGAACTTGCGCGTGAGCTCGCGACAGTGAGCTAATTGAACCGCCAGTGGAGAAGCTTGTTTGTCTCTACAACGCTCCAAGCGGACACAGATTTGCAATGCGTGAATGACCGGTTTGCGGCCAGTAGGCGACTGGTGATCTGCGATTCCGGAAGGAAACGAGCGGAAAAGCAGACCGTCGGCCTCTAGGATTTCCTTTCAGTAGCCTGGACAACCGCATGGGGCGCAATGCTGCCGTTTGCAGAACTAAGCGTGTCCCTCGCACAATTGCCGGCGTCTTTCATCATATCAGCTCGCAGCATGCCGACCTGTATTTCCACGAGATCGGCTTCCCGCTGGTCACAGCATTGTTACGGGCCAGGCAGTGCGGAAAAGCCGAAATGGCAGGGAACGCATGAAAACCCTGTGGTCGCGGGTACCGCCGGCGCTGCAATTGCTGCAAGTCTTTCGCACCGCTACCGGCCGCCAAATGCGCAGAAGTCCGGATGGTGGGATCATCGTCAAATCAGCAGTCGCTGTCTTTGGTTGATAAAGGCCATGTATCGACTGGAATGTGCCGTGCCAGGGGCAGGGTCCGGCTATGCTGCTCTATCGATTTCCGGGATCAACTCCAGTTCGCCGTGAAGCGCTATTTCCACCGTCTTGAGGTTGAAGCTGGTCTGCATGTTCATCCAAAATTCCGGCGTTGTGCGGAAATACTTGGCGAGGCGCAGAGCGGTATCCGTCGTTATCGGTGTTTGCTCCGCCGCTATACGCTCGATGCGAGTGCGAGGGACATTGAGCTTTTTCGCCAGTGAACCGGCGCTCATGTTCAGCGGAAGTAGGTACTCCTCGCGGAGGATTTCGCCCGGATGGACCGGAGGAAGGATATGGGTCATCTCAAGCTCCTGTGTGCCACGATCGGCCATCAATGGTAGTCTACTATTTCGACGTCTTCGATACCGGCATCTGTCCATACAAAACATATGCGCCACTGATCATTGATCCAGATCGAATGTTGGCCTTCCTATCGCCCTTAAGGGCTTCAAGTCGATTTCCCGGAGGGGAACGCAGGTCGTCCAGAGCAGCAGCGCTGTTCAGGATCGTCAATTTACGAACGGCTGACCTCACGATGTCGGAAGGAAAGCCTTTTGGAGGCTTTGCAGCGCGCAACAGTCTCGGTTTTGTCATCGTTAAATGACCTGATCACGTCCCGCTCTTCATGCTTGTATCATATGGTGATACTGGTGAAAGTCAATTAATATGTATCATCATACGATACAGATTCGCAATCGCGATCCTGTTTAAGCCATCCGAAGGTGCCGATCCTCGGTTCGATTCCCCTCAAGAGCAGAGACTCGATGGTCGGCGGCTCTCCGGCCAAAGCGGAATAGGAGCCCCAGATTTTCTTAGGACGGTTTTGCCCCTGCCAACGCTAGGCCTAATACCGGCGCCCCCGCGTCGCGAAAACCTCAGAGCTGCGAGCCGATAGGGAGAATCGCATAAAATCCCGCCACGAATCGATCCCAGGGCGAACCCGTCGGCTCATGATAATAGATCCGCTGCGTCCCGTCCGGCTCGGTCTGCGTCCACGAGATCCGCTTGTCCTTGTTCAGCCTTACGGCAAAGGTTTCTTCTCTTAAAACGCCTCTTAGGGCATTCGAGGTCTTCCTGGTAAATTCAGGCGAGTCGATCAGAATGCCCATCTCGGTATTGATATTCACCGACCGCGGGTCCCAGTTGAACGAGCCGACGAACAGGTAACGATCGTCGATGGTAAACGCCTTGGCATGCAGACCCGATCGCGATTCACCCCAATTGACGCCGCGCCGCGCTTCTTGATCTGCGTCAGGCCGAAGTTCGTAGAGGTGGACTCCACCTTCCAGAAGAGCCCGCCGGTCCTTTGCATAATGCGCATAGACTGGTTTCACGTCGTTCGATGCCAGCGAATTGGTTACAACCAACACCTCGACGCCCCGCGCCTCAAGTTCCCGCAACCACTCTGTGCCGCGTTTGCCTGGCACGAAATATGCAGAGATGATCTCAATCTTTGATGTCGCATCGGCGAAATACTTTGACAGTTGAGAGGCAAGAATCTCTTCTTCGTTGTCTTCACCGGCCGCTTTTGAAGGGGGGTCCGAGTACATTTTGGCGGGAACCCACGCGAGCTTCAGCGTCGATGGCGTTAGATGCTGCTTCGCAGCCGCACGCACCACGCTGGCATATTCCGTCTCTCGAGCATCCCCGACGATCTCGTCAAGGCGATCGCGCGCTTCGTCGAGACTGAACCCCTCTGGTTCGCCAACGACGGCGCGCGCCGGCACTGCAAACTTGCTGTTCCAGTACTCATCAAAGTTTGTCGAGACTTCATCGACAACGGGTCCAGCAACCAGCACATCGAGATCCGAATAGTTCAATTCCCTCTTGGCCAGGAAATACTCATCGCCGATATTGCGGCCACCGACGATCGACATGGCATTATCGGCGGTCATCGACTTGTTGTGCATCCGGCGGTTGATCCGCTTGAAGTCGGTGAGGACGGCCGCGACAAGGCTCTGATTCCGCCAGAACGGGTTAAAGAGCCGGATTTCGATGTTTTTATGCGAGTCCAGAGCCGCAGTCACGGCGTCATAGCCCTTAGTGTCCATGTCATCGAGCAATAGCCGCACCCGCACACCCCGATCCGCGGCTTGCAGCAAGCTCCACGCAAAGATTTTTCCGGTAGGATCATTGTGCAGAAGGTAATACTGCGCATCGATCGTCTGTTCGGCGGCCGCTGCAAGCGCCAAGCGCGCCGCCAGCGCTTCTTCTCCGTTGCCGATCAGCCTGACCCCGGAGCGACCGTCCCTAGGATCACCAAGCCTTTGGACAGCTTGTGTCAGCCGCGTGCTTGTCGGCTGCGCGGGCGAATATGACGGTGTTTGCCTGAATGTTTGCACAGTGTGAGAACAGGCGGCGAGAAGGAACAAGGAAAGCCCTGCGGCCAGGAAAAATGATTTCATACTACGCCCCAGCCAGAATGCTCCACGCCCCGTCCCTTCGCGGCTCGCAAAGCTAGACTTTGGCTGCGTCGCGCACTTTGTCGCTACTGCAGACATGCTCTCACGTTTTGAGATTGAGCACCATTCCCGGAGTGATATCGTCGTCCACCAAACCTCATCGTCGCTCTGGGCCGGAAGTTTCCAAGGAGCCGCTTCCGCTTCACGCTATCGGCGGTCATCGCAGATCTTGATCGATCTCTTCACTCATCGCTGCAAGACTTGGATGAGACGGGAAAGCTCGGCGCGCAGAAAGGCGGTTCTGGTTGCCTTCAATCGGTTCTTGAATGCGGTGAGCTCCCCTAACGCGGCCGATCTTGCATTGACAAGTTCCTGTAGGGTCTCGATGGCCGGGGACGGTGGTGGGCTCGGCTCCGGTCGGAGCGCCTGGGCCAGCAGGGCCAAGAGGCAAGCGTCTAACCGGTCGGTCTTTGCGAGTTAGCCGCTGGAGCGGGCAACATGCGGGCCCGCAGCGGATCAACGATGGCGATGGGAAAGCCATCGGCACTGAGCGAGCGATGGGCGTGGCGATGGAACTTGCCCGTCGCCTCCATCACGATGCATACCGGCCCCAACCGAACCAGAAGCCACTTCAGCTGACCGATGCCGCTTTTGTCATTGCTGACCCGCCGGCTTTGGCCTTGGGGATGGATAAGGACATCGACATCGAGCCAGTCTTTACACGTCCACGCCGACGTAAACTGAAGATGCCGCGTCTTGTTTGGGTGAAACCTTGCCTTGCATACGGGACTTGCTCCCCATCATCTGTTCAGGACAAACGCGAAGACGGGCGGACCAAACTCACCTACGGTTCCAGCCAAGGGGCGTGCGGTCCCGACCGCAAGATCCCTTGGGGGCTGCATCCCTCGAGGGATTACGCCTAAGTCTATAAGCCGCAAATTGCGAACTGATCAGATGGGCAGCTCTGTCGTAACAGCATACAAATCCTTTAGAAGGTCGCTCAGGTAGAGGGCGGCCAACACGGCGCCGCTGACCGGAAGAGGGATCCGGCCCATTTTGCGATCCTGTGCTCATCCAACGGCCGGGGTCTGCTTCCAGATTAGATCGGCGGTGATGTCGTCAAGGCGGGCTTGGCCGGTAAAGGCCATGCAATGATCCAGTTCCTCTCGCAGGATCTCAAGAACGTCTCGGGCGCCTTTTTCTCCGGCTGTGGCCGTTCCGTAGAGCGTAGCGCGTCCGATGAGCACGGCGTCGGCGCCGGTAGCGATATATTTGGCGATGTCGCTGCCGCGGCGGATGCCGCTGTCTGCGAGGATGGTCATACGTCCGTCCACGGCGTCGGCGATCCTCGGGAGCGCGTCGATCGCCGTCGGCGCGCAATCCATGTTGCGTCCACCGTGGCAGGAGACGACGATGCCGTCGGCTCCCAGCTTCAGCGCCCGCCCTGCATCAGAGGGCGTCAGTACGCCCTTGAGGACGAGATTGCCGTCCCATTGGCGGCGAACCTCCGCAAAGTCGTCCCAGGTCAGCTTGCGCGCCAGCTTCACATTGTCCCACACGCTCGCCCGCGTGATGCTGGTGCGGTATTCAGGGGGATAGTGCGCATAGGTCGGCATGCCTGTCGTCAGGATGTAGCGCAGCATGACAGAAAAAGACCAGCGGGGATGTGCGAGTAAGTCGAGCCCACCGGCGACGGAGGGCTTGATCGGTATTCCGAAGCCGTTGCGCATATTCCATTCCTTTTTCGGCGAGCGCGGCGTATCGGCGGTGAAGAGCAGGTTGCGGATGCCGAGCGCTTTAGCGCGCACGAGGAGGTCGCGGGTCAGGCTGCGATCCTCGAAGACATAGAGCTGGAACCAAAGGTCGGTGCCCTTTGCGCGCTCGGCAATATCTTCCATCGAGGTCATGGATTGGGTTGCGACGCAAAACGGAATGCCCATCGAGCCGGCGGCGCGGGCCAGATGCACCTCGCCATCGTGCCATACCAATCCGGCGACGGCGGTCGGCGAGATGATGACCGGGATCGGCAGTTTCTTACCGAAAACGGTGGTGGAGGTGTCCGGCTGCGACACGTCGTTGAGAAGATTTTGGCAGAGTTTCGTGGCGTCAAGCGCGTTGCGGATGCCGCGCAGCCCCACCTCGTCCTCCGTGCCGCGATCAATGTATTCGAACATGCCGCGGGGCAGCCGCTTTTTGGCAAGCCGGCGATAATCGGCAACATTCAACGGTTTCATGCGTAGATACCTGTCGTGACGATGAACCTCCCGGCGCTGAACTCCGTTGGAAGGCATCGGGAAAAGCGGCACACGCCTTACGGAATGTAAGGCGTGAATTTCGTCATGGAGATCGACGTCGCGGCCACCTGGACATGGTGGGCGAGTTCGGCTTCCACGCTTTCGATGGTCCAGCGGGTCGTGGGCGCGGCAATGTTGACCGCGGCGACGGCGCGGCCGTGTTCGTCGGTGATCGCGGCGGCGACGGAAATGTCGCCCAGCACCGTTTCATTGGCGACGATGGCATAGCCCTTTTCGGCGGCTTCCTGAATACGGGCGCGCAACAGGCCCTTGTCCGTCACTGTCGATGGGGTGAGGGGCCGGAATTCCGTTTGCTCGAACACCTCGTCCTGTTCGGCGCCGGTGCGCCGCGACAGGATAACCGTGCCAGACGCCGTGAACAGGGCCGGAAGGCGGCTGCCCACCATGATATCGACATTCACGAGATGCTGGCCGGGAAAGCGCCCGACATAGACGATTTCCGGTCCGTCGAGTTCCTGAAGGTTCGCGGTTTCCCCGACGGCCCGGCTGATTTGAAGCAGGTAGGGCGCTGCCTTGTGCAGCACTTCATGGGCATGCAGGTAGTTGTAGGCGAATTGTAGCACCCTGGAGGTCAAGGCATAGTTGCGCGTGTTCTGCACACGGCGAAGATAGCCGAGCGTCTCCAGCGTGTAGACCAGCCGTTGCGCTGCGCTGCGGTCCAGTTCCGCCACCTTGGCGATGTCCGAGAGTGGCATCTGGCGCAGCGGGCCGTCGAAGGCATGCAGGATGCGGAACATCTTTTCGGACGAACCGACGAACAGCGAGGAGCTGCGCGGATCGATCTCGCCGCTTTCCGCGCCTTCCGGCCCAATCGGGGTTCCGTCCTTGCGTGCCATTGTCGATCTTCCGTTTCCGCCGTCGTTAAGTGTTACGACGCTCCTTGCGCATCAGCGATAACGCGTCACGCTGCAGGGATTCGGGTATGCCTGTAACGGCAGGCATACCCGCTTGTCCACAGGCGCGAGAGCACCGCTCAGGCGGCCTTCTCGAACTGGCCGAGAAGGCGCGAATATTCCTGCCGCAACGCGTCGCGCAGTTCGGTTTTCGGCTGGCGCAGCGGCATCAGCATTTGCGGCGCATCGACGCCGATGAGGTCCATTACGGATTTCATCGGTCCCGGATTGGTTTCTGCAAAGGCCAGGTTCATGAGCGGCATCAGTTCGCGGTGCAGGGCCAGCGCCTCTTCGGTTTTGCCCGAGGAGGCGAGGTCGAAGAGGTGGCGCCAGGTGCGCGGCAGCAGGTTGGCCGTCACGACGATACCGCCCTTGGCGCCCGCGGCGACATGCAGCGGAAACAGCGTGTCTTCGCCGCTCAGAACGGTGAAGGAGGTATCCACCCCCGCTACGACCCGCAGGTAGTGATACATATCTGTGTTGCAGGCCTTCATGCCGATGATGCGTTCATGGCGCGACAGCTCGTGCATCACGTCCGGATCGATAGCGATGCGGGTGCGGTAGGGGATTTCGTAGATTAGAATCGGCAGGGGCGAATTGTCCGCATAGCGCAGGAAGTAATCGCGGATTCCGGCCTGGCTCGGGTTGGTGTAGTAGGGCGTGATCACGAGAAGCGCATCCGCACCCGCGGCGGCGAAATCCCGCGCGGCATCGAGCGCGTCATGGAAGCCGGTGTCCAGCACGCCGGGGACGACCGGTCCGCAGCCGGCCATTGCCTTGGAGCTCATCTCGACGAATCGGTTACGTTCACTGCGCGACAAGGCGCCGTATTCGCCGGTGCCGCCAAGCGGCACAACGCCGTCGACCCCTTGCTGCTTCAGCCAGGAAAACAAAGCGTCGGCCGCTTTCACATCAATGGTATCGTCACTCTGAACCGGTGTCACGAGCGCCGGTAGGATGCCGCAAAGGCCTGTGGAGTCGAGCATGGTCATTCCTTTCATGCGATGGTACCGCGACGGAAAAACGTGGAGGCGGTTTTCCGTCGATGCGGTGATAGCGGGGTAAGGGAAGCGGCCCGTATGAAACGGGGCGGGCCGCTCCGGAATTCAGCGGGCCAGACTTCGCTGGCGAAGGCGATCCGCGATGAAGATCAGCGCCGAGATGAAGACGAGCAGGCAGGTGGAGACCGCCGCGATGACCGGCGAGACCTGTAGCGTCACCTCGTCCCAGAACTGCTTGGGTAGCGTCGCATTCAGCCCACCCGACGAGAACAGCGCGATGGTCAGCTCATCGAAGGATGTGGCGAAGGCGAAGAGGAAGGCAGAGAACATGCCCGCCGCGAGGATTGGGAACGTGACGTGGAGGAGGCTTCTTGCCGGATTCGCGCCGAGACTTTGCGCCGCGAGATCGAGACGCGTGTCGTAATTTCGCAGCACCGCCACCATGGTCATCACCACGTAGGGAACGCAGACTACGGTATGGCCGATGATCAAGCCGAGTGAGGTGCCGACGAGGTTCAGTTCTGCGAAGACGTAGAACAGGCCGACGGCGATGATGATGCGCGGCGCGACGATCGGCGACAGCACGAAGGCCAGCAGCGCCGCCTTGCCGCGTATCTGGGCACGGGCAAGCAGGAAGGCCGCCGGAACGCCGATCAGCATCGACAGCACGCCGGCGCCGAGCGCGACCGTCAGCGAGCGCCACAGTGCCTGCTTCCAGACTGGCGTGTTCCACATCTGCCAGTACCATTCGGTGGTGAAACCGGAGGGCGGCCAGTTGAGACCCGACTGGCTGAAAGAGATCGGCACCATCAGCAAAGCGGGCAGGCTGATGAGGATAAGGATCGTCCAGACGAAGGCGGTCAGCGGCCATGGGGTCTTGCCCGCATCGCTGCTCTTGCTGCTGGCGGGAAACAGAGCGATCAGACGGTCGCTCGCATCGCCGACCACCGCCAGCACCTTGGCGCCCGCGCGCCGTGCTGCGGTGTCGCGGTTGGCGTTCGTCGCGGCGCTTTCGCCGGTCAGGCTCGCAAAGCCGAAAATCCGGTCGTAAAGGAAGAAGACGATCAGCACGACGACAAGCAGCAGGACGGAAATCGCCCCTGCCAGTCCCCAGTTCAGGGTCTGCTGTACCTGGTCAATGATGAGTTGCGTGATCATCGTCTCGAACCGGCCACCGAGCAGGGTGGGCACGATGAAGAAGCCGATGGCGGTGACGAACACCATGATCGCGGCGGCGGCAACGCCGGGCACGGACAGCGGGAAATAAACCGTCCAGAAGGCGGAGCCAGGGCGCGCGCCAAGCGTGGAGGCCGCGCGCGGCAGGTTGCGGTCGATGTTCTCCATGACCGCGAGCATCGTCATGACCGCCAACGGCAGCATGGCATGGACCATGCCGACCAGCACCGCGCCGAGGCTGTAGATCAGGTTTGCAGGACGGTCGATAATGCCGACGGACAGGAGGAATTGGTTGACCACGCCGTTGCGGCCGAGGATCACCACCCAGGCGAAAGCGCGCACGAGAAAGCTCGTCCAGAACGAGAGCAGGACGAGGAAGATCAGCCGGCTCTTCATACGTTTTTCGGTGCAAGAGATGAGGTAGGCTACCGGATACCCGAGCACCACCGACAGGAACGTGGTGATGAGAGAGATCTTCAGCGTGATCCACAGGACATTCAGATAGAGGCCGGAGGCGAAGAGCTGCTTGTAGGCGGCAAGCGAGAAGCCGTCGGCGTCGAAGAAGCTCAGCGACAGGAGCCGGCCGACCGGGTAGACCAGGAAGGCGATGAGCAGCAGCAGAAGCGGCGCGATCATCAGCCAGTTCTTGACCCAAGTCGGCAGGGGGGCTGCATGCGGGCGGTTTGGAGCCGTGCTCATGGGGTCATGCTCCCGCGTTGCCGGTGATCGCCACGGCGTCCGTGCCATGCCAGGAGAGGGCGACCACATTGCCAATGCGGAAGGTCTGGCCGCTGGCGCGGGTCGGGAACGCGGCGAGCAGATCTGGAAGCTCCTCGTCGGAAGCTTTCATGTAGACCTTGGTCAGGCTTCCGGTCACCATCACATCTGTCACGGTGGCGCCCAGCCTGTCGTCGTCACCATCCTTGGCCAGTTCGATCGAGAGGTTCTGCGGGCGGATCATGATGTGGATGGTATCGCCGGTGGAAACCTTGCCATCGGCAAGGGCGCGGGCCTTTACGGCGCGCGATCCGATCGCGAGCGCGATCTCGTCGCCGGCAATGGCCTCGACCTTGGCGGGCAACAGATTGGACTCGCCGAGGAAATCGGCGACGAACAGCGTCTGCGGGCGGAAATAGAGATCGCCCGGCGTGCCGAGCTGCTCGATCCTGCCAGAGTTCATCAGGCAGATGCGATCCGACATGGTCATCGCCTCTTCCTGGTCGTGGGTCACATAGACGATCGTCGCGCCGAGTTCCCGGTGAATGCGTTTGATCTCGAGCTGCATGTGTTCGCGCAACTTCTTGTCGAGTGCACCGAGCGGTTCGTCCATGAGAATGATGGAGGGGCGGTAGACCATGCAGCGGGCGAGCGCCACGCGCTGCTGCTGGCCGCCGGAAAGTTCCTTTGGATAGCGCTGTGCGATATGCGGCAGGCGGATCATTTCCAGCGCCTCCTGCGCGCGGCGGCGCGCCTCTTCGGCCTGAACCTTGCGCATCTTCAGCGGGAAGGCGATGTTTTCCAGAATGGTCATATGCGGGAACAGCGCGTAGTTCTGGAAGACGACGCCGATATCGCGCAGATGCGGTGCGCTATAGGTCACCTCGTCAGTGCCGATCAGCACCGCGCCGCCATCGGGGCGGGCAAGGCCGGCAACAAGGCTGAGGAGCGTCGTCTTTCCCGAGCCAGACGGCCCGAGCAAGGTGAGGAATTCGCCCTCGGCGACGGTGAGGTCCGTCTCGGCGAGTGCGACGAACTCCCCGTAGCGTTTGGAGAGCTTCTGCACGGTCAGGCTGGATGAAGACATGGCGGCCCCGTTGGGTGGTAGTAACTTGAAGGGCGGGGCCCGCTCGCAATCGAGCCCCGCATTCGATCAGCTGAGGAGCCAGCTGTTGTAGCGCTCGATGACGGCCGCCTGGTTGTCGAGCCAATATTTGGCATCGATCTGGATGCCGCGTGCGATATGTTCGGGATAGGTCGGCGAATCCTGGGCGACCTTCGCGTCGATCATGTCGAACACTTCTGGCTGGGTCACGCCGGCTGCGAAATATTCCATCAGGGCCGCCTGGCGCTTGACGTCGGAGGCGAACTTGATGAACTCGCGGCAGGCATCCGCATTCGGCGTGCCGGCGAGGATCGACCAGCTGTCGAGGCCCCAGATGTTCTGGTCCCAGACGATCTCGACGGGCGCGCCGGCCGTGCGTGCAGACTGGGCTCGGGAGACCCAGGTCGGGATCAGATCGACTTCGCCGGAGGTCAGCATCTGCTCGACCTGTGCGCCGCTCGTCCAGAACACCTCGACATTCGGCTTGATGCGGTCGAGCGTCTTGAAGGCGCGGTCGATATCGCAGGGGTAGACGTCCTTGGCGGCGATGCCGTCGGCCATCAACGCCTGCTCGATCGTGTCAAAAGGATGCTTGCGCAGCGCCCGGCGACCGTCGAAACCCTCAACATCATAGAAATCCTTCCAGGATTTCGGCGCTTCGCGACCTTCGAACGCATCGGTGCGATAGGCGAGCACTGTGGTGTAGACATTGTTGCCGACACCGTATTCGGACATGTACTGCTTTGGCAGGGTCGCAACCACGGGGTCGCTTTCGAGGCCGTGCGGCTCGAGATATTTCTTGTCGCCGGTCGTCAACATCAGGATGGCCGGCTGGCTGATCTTTGCCATGTCCCAGGTGTAGGAACCGGCATCGACCATGGAGCGGATCTGCGCGGTCGGCTCGGCATTGGCCTGCACGCCGACCACCTCGATCCCCGTCGCTTCCTGGAACGGACGGTAGAAAACGGCGCCGTAGGCCTTGGTATAGATGCCGCCGTCGTCGCGCACGACGATACGCTTGCCCTCGGCGCGCGATGGCGTCCAGATCGCGGGGGCGGCGAGCGCGGCGCCCGCGACGGCGGTGGTTTTCAAGATCTGGCGACGCGACCAGCCCTGTTTCAAGATGCTCATGCCTGTTCTCCTCTTGCACTGTTTCGTTGCTGATGCCGGCTCTCTGGCCGATACGGGTGGACTTGCGGAACCGCCGGTCTATGTCGCCGGCGGAAGGAGGCGGCCCGGGTTGAACAATCCCCTGGGATCGATGGCCGATTTGATGGCGCGCATCAGGGTCAGGTCCGCCGGCGTCTTGTAGCGATCCATTTCCTTGAGCGAGACCTGGCCGACGCCATGCTCGGCGCTGAACGTGCCGCCCAGCGCATGCGCGACGTCATTGATGGCGTGACGAATGGCTGTTGCGATCTCGTTGCGCTTTTCCAGCGCGTTCCAGTGCTCGAACGAAAAGAACGGAATGAAATGGACATTGCCATCGCCCATATGGCCGACGATGACCAGCGCCGCTTCGGGAGCCAGCGCACGAACGGCTGCGCCGGTGCGGTCGATGAATTCGGCCGTGGCCGAAACCGGGACGGCGCAATCGGTGGTCAGGCCGACGCCAGCCTTCTTGTTGGCCTCCGAGACGCTGTGGCGGATCTCCCAGAGAGCGGCGCGCTGGCCGTCGCTCGCGGCGATGACCGCATCGGCGATGAGGCCGCTTTCGAAGGCCCGTTCCAGAACGGACTGCAAGGCCCCGTCGAGATCTTCCTCGCCGCCGGTGTCGGACAGTTCGACCAGGAGATGCCAGTTGTGTTCGGTCTCGAGCGGCGCGCGGCGCTGCGGCACATGACGGACGACGAGATCGAGCTGCGTGTGGTTCATCAGCTCGAAGCCGGAAAGCTTCGCGGCGTTGCGCTCCTGCATCAGCGTCAGCATGCGGACAGCGGCCTGAGGATCGGAAAGGCCGATCCAGGCCATCGCATGACGCGTGGGCAGGGGATGCAGCTTGAGGACGGCGGCGGTGACGATGCCGAGCGTTCCCTCGGAGCCGATGAACAGGTGCTTGAGATCGTAGCCGGTGTTGTTCTTACGCAGTGCCTTCAGGTCCGACCAGATGGTGCCATCCGGCAGCACCGCTTCAAGCCCCAGGACGTTCTCGCGGGTATTGCCGTAGCGAAGGACGGATGTTCCGCCGGCATTGGTGGCGATAGTGCCGCCAATCTGGCAGGAGCCTTCAGCGCCGAGGCTGACGGGATAATAGCGGCCAGCCTCACGTGCGGCCTCCTGCACATGGGCGAGCACGCAGCCGGCTTCGATCTCCATGGTGTTGTTGACCGGATCGACTTTGCGGATACGCCGCATGCGTTCGAGGTTGACGATGACGGGCGCAGGGCCGTCGGACGGCGGAACTGAACCGCCGACGAGGCCCGTATTGCCGCCCTGCGCCAGGACCGGAACCGCATGGCGATGGCAGCAAGCCACAATGGCGGCGACCTGATCGGCAGTCGCCGGCCGCGTGACGCACAAGGCCTTTCCCCGGTAGCGGCCCCGCCAGTCTTCGGTAGCAAACGCCATATCTGCGTCTTCGACGAGGATCGCATCCTTGCCGACGAGATCGACCAGTTCCTCGACTAGTGTCATCATGTCGTTTCCATTTAATTGGTATGCGATTACTGTAATTGCTATACGATACAGATGATCAACCCTCTTGGCAAGAGGCGGCGACATTCGCATAAAATGCGAGGTGATTTGTTCTCGCGGATAATCGTGAAAGGTGCAGTCGGTCCGAATGCGAAACGATGCAATGGCCGATAGCCCATCTGGCGACGCCGACCATGCCGACGGGTCGGACGGCAAGCTCTTGAGCCGCAGCCTTCCGGCCGCGGTGCGCACCGACAGCGAAGAGATCCCGCCCGCGTCATCCACCCCATCGAGGAGGGGCAGTCCGGTCGACGGCGGCTCCATTCCGCTCGGTGGGCGTTTCGTGCTCGCTCAGAGCGCGATCAGCTGGGTGCTGCCTCGTCATGCCCGCTTGATCGGCGAGGCAGTGAAGCGGGCAAGTGGACGAATTAAGTCGCTCACCATGCCGGATAGCGAACCCCGAGGGCATTAGAGAGAGGCGAGGTCGCTTTTGGGTGCACGGCCTCGCTACGCCCGAGATGTTGGGCCCGTGCTTTCACGGGGGACGAATTCGACCGGCAGCAGCGCCGTGGAGGCCAGCGGCTTTCCCGAAATTGCATCGACAAGCACTTCGACCGCGCGCGCGCCCATGGCGGCTCCGGGCGTGCGCAGGGTCGTCAGCGCGGGGCGAACATAGGCTGCGACGTCGAGATCGTTGAAGCCCAAGACAGAAAGGTCGTTTGGAACATCCAGCCGCAGCTCGATCGCCAGCTGTATCAGGGCGACCGCGATCACGTCGTTCACCGCGAAGACTGCCGTCGGCCGGTCCTCGCGCAACAATTCCGGTGCTGTTCGCTGGCGAACAGCCTCGACGGTGTAGTGCTCGGCCTGCCAAACTTCGACGGACAGACCCAATCTCGCAGCCGCCGCCTCGAAACCGGCGCGCCTGCGGACAGGGCCGGGCCAGCTCGGCTTCACGGTCATAATGGCGACGCGCCTATGGCCGAGCGCGGCAAGATGTGCCGCAGCTTGGTCTCCCCCGTCCTCGTCCGCCGCGGCGACGCCGCATATGAAATCGCGCTTACGGTTCTCCTGAAGCAGCGCGATGGGAACCTTCTCGGTCCGGGCGATGCGTTGCAGGCGTTCCAGCTGCGCTTCGGGCATCAGTTCCGTGCTGCAGATCAGCGCGTCGGCACGCCCTTCCCGGACCAACCGTATGGCTTCCATCTCCGCCGTTCCCTGCCGGGTCAGGACGGGCGTGACGTAGTAGCCGAGTTCGCGCGCTCTGTTGGTGGCCCCGTAGAGGAACATCCCGTGAAGCGGTTCCCAACCTTCCCGCATGCGCTCCTGCGAGAGGTCCGCGCCATCTTCCAGCAGCATCGCGATCATGCCCGATTGCTTTAGCCGAAGCGCGCGCGCGGCGGCGCTCGGCCGATAGCCAAGTTCGCTGATGGCGGCCTCGAGGCGTTGAAGGTTCTGGCCTCGTGGCTTGAAACGTCCGGTCAAGAAGTTGGAGACTGTTTGCGCGGAAACGCCGGCCAGGGCCGCGACGTCCGCAATGGTCGGGGGCTTCGTCTTCTTGTCCATCTGTGTTCCTCACCCTGCTTTCGGCCAACCACCACGTTAGTACGCGATCCCTCGGGCGGACAACGGTTTCGCTGTTTCGTCAGCCAAAGATTGCGACGGGCTATCTGTCAAACCTCCTCGCGCAATTCGGCCCCGCTTGCCCCGTTACAGGATTTTTCCGCGCCACCGCCCTTGTGTTTTTTCTATTTCGTAGCTCTAATGTTTATATCGTTAAAGTTTTTTCGGCAAGCGGCCTTTCAGCCTCTTGACCACGAGCAGCTTCATATATCGTTTCGTATATGAAGTGGCGAAATAAGCAGGGGAACGCGCGCCATGAATGACGATAGACAGATTCCAGCACAGTACGGTCTGAACGAGCGTGGCGAAGCCGCCGAGGCGGCGAGCGCAATTGTGACGGTGATCGCAAAGGCGGCGGCCTGTCCCTTCGACGGGGTATCAGCGCCTTGCGGCCAGCCCTGCGGCGGCTGCATCCGGCGCGGCCGCTTTCCCGACCGCCTGACGGGAGGGTTTTGAGATGTTGAAAATGCTGGTGGGACGCTTGGGCAGCGGCGCGGTGACGCTCATGCTCGTGTCCCTGATCATTTACTTGGCGACGATCGCGCTGCCGGGGGATGCCGCCGTTGCCGTCCTTGGCAAGACCGCGACGCCGGAATCGCTTGCCGCCTTCCGGGCCGAGCATCATCTCGACCAGCCGGCGGCGCTGCGCTACCTCGCCTGGATCGGCGATCTGGCGACGGGCGATTTCGGGGTGTCGGTCGTCAGTGGGGAACCGGCGGGCGACCTGATGGTCAGCCGGGGGCTCAGGACGCTGACGCTGATGGCTTTCGCCGTCGTCATCGGCTTTCCACTTGGCACGGCCATCGGCGTCTTCGCGGCCGTGCGGCGGAACAGCCCGGCGGACCACGCGATTTCCCTCACCATGCTGGTGATCACCGGCATTCCGGAATTCGCGCTGGCGGTGCTGACCGTGCTCGTCCTCAGCACGACCGTCTTCCAGCTTTTCCCGGCCGTGTCGATCTATAATGCGGACCAGTCGATCTTCGCGCAATTCGACATGCTTGTCCTGCCGATCCTGACGCTCGTGCTGACGATCCTGCCCTACATCGCGCTCACCATCCGCGCGTCGATGATCGAGATCCTCGACAGCGATTTCGTGGCCATGGCGCGGCTGAAGGGCGTGCCGGAGGGACGCGTGGTGCTGCGCCATGCGCTTGCCAACGCGGCCGGTCCGCTCATCCAGGTCTTTGCCGTCACGCTGGTCTACATGGCGGGCGGCGCCATCATCGTCGAGACAGTGTTCCAGTTCCCGGGACTGGGAAGCGCCCTGGTGGAAGCCGTGCGTAACCGCGATCTGGTCGTGGTGCAGGCAACGACGCTGGTTCTCGCAATAATCTATATCGGAGTGAACATCCTGGCCGACCTCGTCGTCGTCGCCCTCACTCCGCGTCTGCGCACAAAGGTGACGGCATGACTGTCCTGCAAGCCCACGAAGACCATCCCGCACCCGTCGTCAGGAAAAAGCCCGCCGGCATCTTTCTTTCGACGCTCCGCACACCCAAGGGCCGCATCGGCGCAATCCTGCTCGGATCGGTCGTGCTGCTCGCGATCCTAGGACCCTGGCTGACCTCGGTCGATCCCGAAGACCTTGTGGGAATACCCTTCGATCCACCCGGACCGGACGCCCTGTTCGGCACGGATTATCTGGGGCACGACACGCTGAGCCGGTTCCTGCACGGTGGGCGCGCCATCATGGTGCTGGCGGCCATCTCGGCCCTTCTCGGCGTCGGGCTCGGCACGGCGCTCGGGCTGGTCGCGGCCTATATGAAGGGCACGGTCGGTTCGATCGTCATGCGGGCGCTGGATGTGCTCTTGTGCTTTCCAGCCCTCGTCCTCACGCTGCTCGTCGCCTCGATGATCGGCACCTCGCTGCCGCTCGTCTGCATCGTGGTGGCGCTCTCGCATGTGCCGCGCACGGCGCGCGTTATCTATGCCTCGGCATTGCAGCTCTCGGAGCGCGAATTCGTCGTCTATGCGGAGATGATCGGCGCCAGCCGCTTTGGCGTGATGCTGCGCGAACTGCTGCCCAATCTTGCCGGCCTCGTCGCGCTCGAACTGGGCCTGCGGGCAACCTGGTCGATCGGCATCGTCGCATCGCTCAGCTTCATCGGCCTCGGCGTCCAGCCGCCGGCCGCCGACTGGGGCCTGATGATCAACGAGAACCAGCCGGGCCTGCTGCTGCAACCCTGGCCGGTCCTCTTGCCGGTGGCGGCGATCTGCATCGCGACGATCGGCGCGAACCTCTTCACCGACGCCTTCAGCCAGAAAACCGCCGGCGTGAGCCGCAGCATTACCTCCGGGGGTGAGTGATGAACGTTGCGCCGAACCACCTCAGCGCGCCGGCGGGCGAGACGCAAGTGGCCCTTCAGGTCGAGGGGTTGCGGGTCGATGTCGTCGGCTCGAAGATCAATATCGTTGCCGAAGTCAATTTCAGCCTGCGGCCGGGCGAGATCATGGGCCTCGTCGGGGAGTCCGGCTCCGGCAAGACCACGGCGGCGCTGGCGCTGCTCGGCTATGCCAAGATCGGCACGGCCATCACCGCGGGCTCGGTCCGCATCCGCGGCGTCGATCTCCTGCCGCTCCCCTGGCAGGAGATCCGCCGCCAGCGCGGACGCCTCATTTCCTACGTGCCGCAGGATCCCGGTGCCTCGCTGAACCCCGCCATGCGGATCGGGGCGCAGATGCTGGAGGCACTCAACAAGGATGGAAAAGACCCTGAGGCGACCGGCCGGATGGCGCAGGCGCTCGCGGATGTCGCCCTTCCGGCGACGCTCGAATTCCTCAGGCGCTTTCCGCATCAGCTTTCCGGCGGCCAGCAGCAGCGCGTCGGCCTTGCCATGGCCTTCATCGGCCGGCCGGCTGTCGTCGTCCTCGACGAGCCGACGACAGGGCTCGACGTCACCACACAGGCCCATGTGCTGGCGACGGTCCGGGATCTGTGCGCGCGCTACGGCACGGCGGCGGTCTATGTCAGCCATGATCTCGCCGTCGTGAACGATCTCGCCGACAGCGTGGCCGTCATGTATCTCGGCCGCATCGTCGAATCCGGGCCGACCCATCTCACGCTGCGCTCCCCGGAACATCCCTATACGCGGCTGCTGATCTCGGCGATCCCCGATCCGCTGGTCCGTCGCAAGCTGCGCGGCATCGCCGGCCATGCCCCCTCGGTGGCGAGCCGGGACGGCGGCTGCGTCTTCGCATCGCGCTGCCCGGACGTGCTGGACAGCTGTCGCCGCTCGGAGCCGCCGCTGCTGCGGCTCCATTCGGATGGGCACAAGGTGGCGTGCCTGCGCCGGCAGACGACGGATGATACCGTTCCGTTCCGGGTGCCGGACATCGAAGCGGCGGCGGAAAGGGCGGAAAAGCCCGTGCTGCTCGGCGTATCGGGGCTCGATGCCGGCTACGGCACTGTCCGCATCCTCAAGGGCCTCGACCTGGAGATACGGCAGGGCCTGTGCACCGCCATCGTCGGCGAATCCGGCAGCGGCAAGACGACGCTCGCCAAATGTCTCGGCGGCCTGCACACAGACGCGAAGGGCAGCCTCCAGCTGCACGGCGAGACGCTTCCCTTTGGCACCCGCCGGCGCAGCACGGAGCAGCGGCGCGCGGTGCAGTACATTTTCCAAAACCCCTACAGTTCGCTGAACCCGCGCCGCACGGTGCATGAGCTGATCGCGCAATCCATCGCGGCCTTCACAGAAAAGGGCAGGGCGCCGCGCCAATCGGTGGCCGACCTGTTGTCGATGGTGGCCCTCAACCCGCGCCTTCACGACCGCTACCCGCAGCAGCTCAGCGGCGGCGAGCGCCAGCGCGTGGCGATCGCGCGTGCGATCGCAGCAGACCCGGAAATCCTGATCTGCGACGAGATCACCAGCGCGCTCGATGTCTCCGTTCAGGCGTCGATCGTCCAGCTTCTGAAGACGCTGCACCGGCAGTCCGGCACCACCATCGTCTTCATCACGCACAACCTCGCCGTCGTGCGCGCCATCGCCGACCGGGTCGCCGTCGTCAAATCCGGGGTGCTCGTGGAAGAGGGGCCCAGCGATGCCGTGCTCGATGCCCCGCAAGACGCCTACACACAGAATCTACTCCAGAGCACGCCGCGGCTCTGGTGGAGCTAACCAGCCAAATGAGGAGTGAATAAATGAGCACGATGCAAGCCCCCGACGTCAGCCATCTGGTCGACCTCGAGCGCTACCCGATCGACGATCTGGCGAGCCCGAAGCGCCGTGAATTGATCGAGAATGCCAAGGCCTCACTGCGTGAAAGCGGCCTTGCCAGCTTTCCGGGCTTCTTGACCGAGAAGGGCTTGGCGACCTGCGTCGCCGAGGTGGAAAGCCTCAAGAGCAAGGCCTATGCCCGCGACCTCCTGCGCTTCATCTATCCGCAGGAAACGCTCGACCCGTTGCTGCCGGCCGACCATCCGTTCCGCAAGCCGCAGCCGCTGATCCAGCGCATGCTGTCGGCCGATATTTTCGATGGCGAGAGCGAGCTGCGCAAGATCTACGAATGGGGCGGCCTGCCGCCGTTCTTCGCGGAAATCCTGGACCAGAGCGTCCACCACATCGTCGATCCGTTCCTGTCGCTCGCCGTCATCATGATGAACAACGGCCAGACCCACGATTGGCACTTCGACGGCAATGACTGGGTGGTCACGCTCTTGTTGCAACGCCCGGAATCGGGCGGCGAATTCGAGTTCGTGCCGCATACCCGGGACAAGGCAAATCCGGGCCTGGATCGTGTCGAGGCGGTGCTGCGCGGCACGTCGGAGGAGGTGATCTCCGTGTCCCAGGATGCCGGTACGCTCGTGCTCTTCTACGGCGACCAGTCACTGCACCGGGTCGCGCCGTCCAACGGCACGCGCGACCGCATGGTGGCGGCGTTCTCCTACGACAACGCGCCGGGCTTCGTCTTCAACGAGAAGGTCCACATGAACGCCTCGGGACGCACGACGCCGCTCTACGTGTCGCCGCGGCTCAGCGCCATGGCGGATGCTGCCAACTGAACCTGCAAAATTCCTGATCACTCCAAGGCCGAAGGAGCCGGTGATGAAACCTACTTTGCTCATGCCCGCAATGGTTACACGACGCAACGTCCTCCTCGGTGGGGGCATTGCCGCCGCCACGGTGCTCGCCGGCCCCTCCCTCCTGCGGAGCGCTTACGCGACCGACAATGCCATCCCGAAACGGGGTGGCACCTTCCGGGTCGGCGCGGAGGACGCGAGTTCCAAGGACAATATGGACCCCGCGCTCGCCTTCTCCGGCTTCGCCGCCATGATGTGCCGGGCGATGTACGATTCGCTCGTCAAGGAGGATGCGACCGGAAAACCCTACGATTCGCTCGCGGAGGTCTTCGAGCCTGACGCCACGGCGCAGGTCTGGACCATCCGCATCCGCGATGGCGTGACCTTCCACGACGGCAAGGCGGTGACGATCGATGACGTCATCTTCTCCATCACGCGCGCCATGACGACGACCGGGTCCCTGGCTGCGCGCAACCTCGAAGCCCTCGATCCCAAGGGCATCGAAAAGGACGGCAAGCATACGGCGCGTCTGCGCCTCAAGTATCCCTATTCTTTCTTCAAGCAGGCCTTCTTCCATCCGTCCCTGTCCATCGTTCCCACCGGCTTTGATCCGAAGAAGCCTGTCGGCTCTGGGCCGTTTAAGTTCGTCTCTTTCGAGGACCAAAAATTCATCGCCGAGCGCAACCCGAACTACTGGCTCGACGGAAAACCCTATCTCGACCGCATCGAGGTGATCGGCTTTGCCGACGCGACCACGGCGCGGATGAACGCGCTGATGAGCGGCCAGATCGACGCCATGCCGAACCTCGCCTTCACGCAGGCGAGAACCATCGAGGGACGCGAGGACATCAAGCTGCTTTCGGCAGCCGGTGCCTCCTTCGAGCCCTTCACCATGCGGGTGGATCAGCCGCCGTTCAAAGATCCGCGCGTGCTCGAAGCGTTCAAGCTGATGGTCGATCGCGAACAGCTCTTGCGCAACGTCTATGCCGGGCGCGGGCGGATCGGCAACGATCTCGGCTGGGCGCAGGATCCCTACTACAATGCCGGCATCCCACAGCGGGCCTATGATCCGGACAAGGCGAAATTCCTGCTCAAGGAAGCCGGCCAGGAAGGCCTTGAGATCGAACTGCATCCCAGCCCCGAAGCCCCGTGGAACTCCGCGGCGGCGCAGGTTCTCGCCCAGCAGGCCAAAAAGGTCGGCGTCACCATCAAGCTGGCGGCCTCGGCCGACCTTTCCAGCTTCTACGACCAGAAATACCTGAAGGTCGAGTTCAGCCAAGACATGTTCGGCCCCAACCCGCTGTCGGTGACCGCGGGCTATTCGCTGCTGCCGGATTCGCCCTACAACGAATCCCACTGGAAGGACGAGAAGGCGGCCGAACTGTTCAAGCTGGCTTCCTCCACCGGCGACAGCGAAAAGGCGCGCCAGTATCTCAATGACTTCCAGCAGCTCGTGCACGACAAGGCCGGCTGGATCGTCTGGGGTTTCCGCGACAGCCTGCAGGCCGTCACCGGCAAGTTCGGTGGGCTGGAGCCATCCTTGCGCGGCGTCAATATGCACGACCTGTCGGGTGTCTGGGCGCTTTAGCCATCGCCAAAGATATCGTGGCGCTCCGGCGCCACGCCCTGTTTCCTCCCCCGCCTTGCGCGCCGTCCGATCTTTGGGCGGTGCGCAAGCTCGGTTTCCCTTTCCCATGAGGCCCCGCCGATGACACCGAACCGTTCAAGCCCTTCCGCCAATATCCGCGCCGAGGACTGGTACGAGGTCGTGCCCTTCGCCGACGATGTCTTCCTGATCCACGAACCCTGGATCCATCCCTTCTTCCGCTGTAACATGTGGTTCGTGCGCGGGGCGGAACGCGATCTCCTCGTCGATACCGGCCTTGGCCATTTCGGCCTGCGGGCGCATGTGCCGCTGCTCCGCGGGCGGCCGATCGTCTGTGTATCGAGCCATGCCCATTTCGACCATATCGGCAGCACCCACGAATTCGACATCCACCTTGCCCATCCGGCCGAAGCGGAGATTTTCGTCGATCCCCGGCCGGAATGGACGCTCGCCGCCGGCTATGCGAACGAGGACATGTTCATCGCCCCGCCGGAAGGCTGGGAAAGCGCCGCCTATCGCGTCAAACCGTGCCCGGCGACTGGCTTTGTCGAGGACGGCGACGTGGTCGATATCGGCGACCGGCGCTTCGAGGTCATCCACACGCCCGGCCATTCGCCGGGCGGCATCGCGCTGTTCGAGCGGGCGACCGGCACGCTGATCGCCGGGGACATTGTCTATGACGGCGACCTTATTGACGACACGTTCCACTCCGACAGGGCGGCCTATCGCGCCTCGCTGGCGCGTGTGGCGGATTTGCCCGTCCGCATCGTGCATGGTGGCCATTTCGCAAGCTTCGGACCGACGCGTTTGCAGCAAGTGGTCGCGGCCTACACAGGCTGAGCGTCACATAACCTCGCGCAGGTCGGCCGACGACTGGCGCAGATGGGCAACGATGCCGGCGCGGGAGGCCTGTGGATCGCCGGCCATGACCGCATCCGCCACCTGCTTGTGGAAGTCGCCGTCGGAGGATTTTGCGCGCAGGCGGTCGCGGCAATAGTACCAGAGCCGGACGCTGAGATTGAGATACTGGTTGAGCGAGGCTTCCAGGAAGGGGTTGTGCGCGGCGCGGTACAGGAGGCGGTGGAATTCCGTGTCGAGCGCGTTGATGCGCAGCGGGTGCGATTCTCCGAGCAGTGTCTCGACACAGGCCGTGATCGCCCGCCTTTCCTCGACGCTCGCACGCGCGGCGGCGAGTTCCGCCGCCAGCCCCTCCATCTCCACGCGGGCTTCCGTCAGCCATCGCTCGTCCGCCAAGTTGATCTCGCTGACGAAGGTGCCGCGCCGCGGATAGACGACGATCAGATGTTCGAGCGCCAAGCGCTTGATCGCATCGCGAACCGGCGTCAGGCCGACGCCGAGAGGACCCGCCAGATCCGCCTCGTTGAGCGGCGCACCGGGCGGAAGCGCAAGCGAGATGATGCGGTCGCGGATGCTCTCGTAGGCAAGGGCGACGGCCGGGGTCGCGCCGTCACGCTGATGTCTGCCCTGCACTTCAAAAATTTCAGATCGCATCGGTTGTTCCTGCTCGCATCGATTTCCCAGAAATAGCGTTGACAGGCGCTGAGGAAAAGATACGTTAACTGAAATTTCAGTTGCACGGTTAAAAAAACTTTAGGCAAAGGGGATTGTTCGATGTCCGCATCTCAAAGTGGCGTGGAGCTACGATCGCTGGTCTGTCGCTACGGGCCGGTGGAAGCCGTTCGCAAGATGGATCTTGTGATCGAGCCGGGCGAGTTCTTCACGCTGCTGGGGCCGAGCGGCTGCGGCAAATCCACGACCCTGCAGGCGATCGGCGGTTTTGCGCCGCCGGCCGCCGGCCGCATCCTCGTCGGCGGTCAGGACATTACCGGCCTGCCGCCGGCCCGCCGGCCGACGAATTACGTCTTCCAGAACTACGCCCTCTTTCCGCACATGAGCGTCGCGGAGAACGTCGAATACGGGCTGAAGCGCCGCAAGGTGCCGGCTGCTGAGCGGCGAGCGCGGGTGCTGGCAGAACTAAAGCGCGTCGGCATGCAGGATTTTGCCACGCGCTGGCCCGCGCAGCTTTCCGGCGGCCAGCAGCAACGCGTGGCGCTCGCCCGCGCGCTCGTCAACCGCCCGGCCGTGCTGCTCCTCGACGAGCCGCTTTCGGCACTCGATTTCCTCATGCGAAAGCAATTGCGCGAGGAGTTGAAGACGATCCAGCGCGAGGTCGGCACCACCACCGTTTTCGTGACGCACGACCAGTCGGAAGCCCTCAGCATGTCCGACCGCATCGCCGTGATGAATGCCGGGCGGATCGAGCAAATCGGTACGCCGAGCGAAATCTACGAGCGCCCGAAGACGCGCTTCGTTGCGGAATTCGTCGGTAGCGCCAACCTGCTGCCGGGCAGGGTTGGGGCGAGCGGCTCCGCCGTCGCGCTCGATGCCGGCATTACGCTCCGGCTCGCCAGCTCCAGGGTCTGCGAGGGGCAGCGCTGTCTCGTCATGGTGCGGCCGGAGCATATGTGGCTCACGGATACTGGCGGCCTCACCGCCACACTCGCCAAATGCACCTATGTCGGCGACCACCACGAAATCGTGGCCACGCTTGCCCATGGCGGTGAGCTCACGATCAAGCAGCGGGAGTGGCCCTCGCTTGCGCCCGGCGCCCTCTGCCACATCGCCTTCGACGAAACCAAGGTCCACGTCATTCCTGCGTCCTAGCAGGCAATCCGAGCCGCCAAGCGGTCAGTATCATGCAAGAGGAACACTATGCCAAAGGACAACACCAACGACACCGCCGCAAAGAGCGGCGTCCAGGTCATCAAGTTCGCCGATCCGGCTAACGACTGGCACGATTACGGCGACATGCCGGGCGACCGCACGCCGGGCAATCCGATCGGCCAGCACGCCTCCGTTTGGAAATCGGACGATGGCCGCGTGACGGTCGGCCTCTGGCGCCGCGACGCCGACTTCGGCGACTTACTGGGCACCGGCCAGTGCTTCGACTTCGTCATCGAGGGCGACGTGACGGTGACTGACCAGCATGGCCGAGCCCATGTCGCCAATTCCGGCGACCTGCTCATCTACAACGAGGAGGACGAGGGAAGCTGGGAACAGCCCGGCCCGATCCGCAAGATCTTCATCCACGTGCGCGACTGACAGTATCACCGACCATAAAAGGGGAACGTCCATGAACAGTTATCGCTTCACGGCCAATCGCCGGCAGGCCCTCAAGCTCATCCTCGCCGGAGCGGGCGTGATGGGTGGCCGGTTCGCCATTCCCTTCTCCGCGGCCCGTGCCGCGGAGAGCACCATCGTCTGGGCCGCCAATGCTGGCGAATGCGACCCGGCCGATATCGCCCGATTTAAGGAAGCAACGGGCATCACGGTCGACTATCGCGAGGTCATCTCCGATGCCGACCAGTTTTTTGCGAGTGTGCGCCCGCAGTTCACCGCCGGCCTACCGATCGGCTACGACGTGCTCTGCATCTCCAGCGCCTATACGTCCTTCTATGCGGAGAACGGCTGGCTCGAGCCGCTCGATCCCGGAGCGCTTCCGAACGTGCAGAAGAACCTGCTGCCGAGCCTCAGATCGGTAAAGCATGCTGACGTGGCGATCCCCTTCGACTTCGCGCCCGTCGGCCTTGCCTTCAACCGTGCCCATTTCAAAGAGGGGCTGCAATCCTGGGGCCAACTGCTCGATCCGGCAGTAAAGGGCAAGGTCGGCCTCTATGCCACGCCCGTCGTCAATGTCGCGGCCTGGGGGCTCTACCTCAAGTCGGAGGGCAAGGTCGACAACGTTCCCGCCGAGATGACGCTCGAAGAAGCCATGGAAGTTCTGGCTTTCCTGAAACCGCATATCGAAAGCGGGCAGCTGTTGCCGGCGCAGGGGGAGAATGCGGGGCAGAAGCTATCGAACGGCGATCTCATCGCCGCCATGGCGCCGCCCGTCAACATCTCGCAGCTCGATCCGAAAAAGGTCGGCTTCGCCGTGCCGAACGAAGGCGCCCCCGCCTATGTCGACCGGCTCGGCATTCCGAAGGGTGCGGCGAACCTGGAGGCGGCGCTCGCCTTCATCGACTGGTGGTTCCGGCCGGAAAATGCCGCGAGCTTCTGTCGCTACACGCTGCAATATCCCTATGCCGTCGGCGTCAAGGAAGAGCTTGCGAAGCTCGATCCCGCCCTTGCCGCCAATCCACTAATCTTTCCGCCCGCCGATGTGCTCGACCGGCTGTTCCCCTATCCGGCGCCCTGGGATCAGCGCGAACGTGCCCAGATCGCCCGAACATGGACGCAGATGATCAGTGGCTAAGGTAACCTCCGCCCAAGACGCCGGTCGGCCGGTGCGCTCTTTCGGGGTGCGCGCCGGCTGGCCGGAAATGTTGCCGACGCTCTTCTGGCTCGCGGCCCTTTTGGTCGTGCCGCTCGTCTATATCCTGCGCATGTCGTTCAGTGCCGATCCCTTCGCGCTGACGGCAACCGGCTGGTCGATTGCCAACTACGTGGATTCCATTCCCTTCTACTGGAACAATCTGCTCAATTCGGTGCTGATCGGCCTATCGGCGACGCTCCTCGCCTTCGCGATCGCCATGCCGGTCGCTTATGGCATTTCGTTCTACGGCAGGCGTTGGAAGACCGTGCTGCTCTTCGCCTTCTTTGCGCCGTTCCTCACGAGCTACCTCATTCGTATCGTCGCTTGGCAGACCCTGCTCGGGACCAATGGCCCGCTCTTCGGTCCGCTCCAGCAGTTCACGGGCCTTGAAGTACGGATCCTCGGAACGCCCTTCGCCGTGGTGGCGGGCCTCACCTACCAGCTCGTGCCCTTCGTGTTGCTGCCGCTCTACACGGCTTTCAACCGGGTTGATCGCACGCTCTGCGCGGCCGCCGACGATCTCTACTCGCAGCGGTGTGGCCGAACGGGTGCTATCCTCGGTGCGGCTGGCGGGTTTTCGATCGGCCTGTTGCTGGCGTTCGTCTTTTTTGGCTGGGGTGGCTTTGTCGCGCTGGGGCCGGTGCTGTTCGTGCTTGCCGGGACGGTTCTCGGCGGCACCATCGGCGTCACGATGACGGAGCGGTTCGCGCTAATCGTCTTCCCGCTCAGCCGCAATGGCTTTGTCGCTGCGGCGGTCCTGTCGTTCATTCCGGCGCTCGGCGACTATGTTAACGCCGCCCTTCTCGGCGATATCCGCACGCAGATGCTCGGCAACGTCATCCAGGCGAAGTTCCTGGTGGAACTGGACTATGCCGGGGCAGCCGCGCTTTCAGCCACGCTGCTGGTCGCCGCGATGATGTTGCTCACCCTTCTCCTGCGTCTGATCCGCGGTACGGAGCTTCTCGATGTCGTCTAGCACCACCAACACGCGGGAAGGATGGGCTGTCAAGCTTGTGATCGGGCTGGCGCTGGTCTTCATGTTCGCGCCCGTCGTCACGATGATCGTCTTTTCCTTCAACGATCCCGGTGGGCGCTTCAACTACGAGCTCGGCACCTTCTCGCTTGCGGCGTGGCGCAGCCCTTTCGCCGTGCCGCAGCTCGGGATGGCGCTCGGCAACAGCCTTATCGTGGCGGCGGTCTCGGCGCTGCTTGCGGCGCTTCTTGGCACGCCGGTCGGTTTTGCGTTGGGCCGGCGGCAATTTATCGGGCGCGGCGCGGTCTCGGGCCTCACCTTCATTCCGCTCGCGACCCCGGAAGTGGTGCTCGGCGCGGGCATGCTGATCCTCTTCGTGGCCACGGCGACGATCCCCTTCCTGAAAACCCTGACGGGCGGTCTCTTCTATCCGCTCGGGTTTCCGAGCGTCATCGCCGCGCACACGACGCTGGGTCTCAGCTTCGTGATTATCAATGTGCGCTCCCGCGTCATCGGCGCCGGCGTCACGCTCGAACATGCCGCGCGCGATCTCGGCGCCTGCGGTTTCACCGTATTCCGCACAATCTGGCTGCCGATCATCCTGCCGGGCATCCTCTCCGGCGCGCTGCTGGTCTTCGCGATCTCGCTCGACGATTTCGTGCTAACCAACTTCACCGCCGGTGGAACGACCATGTTCCCGACCTGGCTCTACGGCCTGATGCGCCGCGAGCTGCCGCCGCAGATCGCCGTGGTCGGCACGCTGATCTTCCTCGTCTCGCTCGGCCTCGTCGCCCTTTCGGTAAAAATCTCGGGGCGTCAGCCGGCCTGACGCCCTACCAATCGCCGTCAGTCCCGGTCGAGCCGGCGGCTGACGCGCCAGCGATCCTCGCCCCGGTTTTCCAGCAGCCACGATTTTTGCGCGATCGCCGTTCCCTTGCCGGTCCTGTAGGCGTCGATCCTCAGTGCGATCCGACCCTCGTCCAGGCGCTCGACGCGGGCGCCTGCCACCTCTCCGTCGCTGAACTCCACATGCACGGGCCCATCCTGCGGCAATGCCTCGGCAACGACCGGGCAGCCCGGGTAGGCGTGGCTATCCATTATTCTGATCATGCTCTCGCTCCTTTCGAATGATCGCAGCCGAGGGGCGTCTTGACCACGCATATTTCTTCATATACGAAACCATATATGGAGACGTGGCCAACGGCGATCTCCGATGCAACGCAACAAAAATGGGCGCAGTTTCCACCGCCCCATGGAAGAGGTTTTTATGTACTACTTCGCCTATTGCACATGGCTGCACGACATCGAGGTCTCTCGTTTCATGCCGGAGGCAAAGCCGGTCACCAAGGCCTATGCGGCCAACCATGCGCTGCGCTTCCACGCCGCAGGCGATCGCACTGACCGGGGCTGGTGCCATTTCCTCAACACGGCGGATGCCTGGGGCGAGCGCGCCTATGGCGTCGTCTTCGAACATGACGAGACGCATTTCCAGGAGGATTACGACGACTTCGAGCGCTGCTGTATGACGGTCTACGGCGAGGACGGCAAGCAATACGATTGCTGGACCTATCGCCTGATCCGGCCGGGCATCGCCATGCGTCCGCCGAACTTTTACTGGGAGCACATCCCGGCCGGCATGAAGCAGTGGAACTTCTCGCCGGAATACATCGCAAAGGTTCAGGCGGTCTTCGACAATGCTGCCGAATGCCCGCGCGCCGACCGGCCGAACCCGTCGAAGGTGCCGGGCAAGGGCGCCGATACGCGCTGACAACCGCGGCGGCGGCGCCAGTTGCCGCCGCCGCCTTTCCATGCGGACTGCAAACAAGATCAACAATGACAGGGGTAACGCAATGAAACATGGGATCATCCGCACGTTTGTACTGGCGGCTGCGATGACGGCGGTCGTCGCCGGCGCCGCGCAGGCCGGGGCGGGGGCGAAGCTCGTGCCCGAGGCCGTTCGCCAGGCAGGCAAGATCACTGTAGGATCGCAGCAGACCTTTCCGCCGATCGAATTCCGTGAGCCGGGCGCAAGCGAGGTGACGGGCGCTAGCTCCGATCTCCTGCACGAGATCGCCAAGCGTCTCGAGCTGAAGCTCGAGTATGTGCAGGCCGAGTATGCGGCCCTCATTCCCGGTATCGAAGCCAAGCGCTTCGACGTCGCCTCCGGCGGAATCAGTGACACCGAAGAGCGCGAGCAGAAGCTCGATTTCGTGAACTACATGTTGTCCGGCGGCTCGGCCATGGTGCGCACCGAGGATGCGGACAAGTACAAGACCATCGCGGATTTCTGCGGCAAGTCCGTCGCTACACTGCTCGGCAGCCGCGTCATCATGGCGAAGGTCGAGGAGGCATCCGCCGCCTGCACGGCCAAGGGTGAGGCGGAAATCCGCGCCGAGCAACTTC
This sequence comes from Ensifer sp. Root31, assembly GCF_001424825.1. Lineage (NCBI taxonomy): Bacteria > Pseudomonadati > Pseudomonadota > Alphaproteobacteria > Hyphomicrobiales > Rhizobiaceae > Ensifer > Ensifer sp. Root31. Next base: position 80,124 of record NZ_LMCO01000018.1, read on the forward strand.
CCTCGGCACCCGATGCCCGCATGCAGCTCGACCTCAAGCGTGTCGATGCCTATCTCGGTGACTTTCCCGCACTCGTCTACATGAGTGGTCAGTTCCCGGGCAAATACTCCATCGTCGGCGGTAACTACATGCTGACCTACATCACCTCCTGGGGTTTTTCCAAGGACAACACCGGCCTTCGTGATGCGGTGAAGCTGACGCTACAGGAAATGCTGGCTGACGGCGGCTACAAGAGCATCATGGACAAGTGGGGTGTTGGCGGCGCCCTGCTGCCGGAAATTACCGTCAACCTGCCGGCCAGCAAGCGCTGACGGGGAGGAAGGGTCATGGCCATGACGAACCGTCTTTCTGCCTCGGAGCTCCCGATCGTGCATCGACGCCGCTGGGGAGCCTGGCTCCTCGGCGCCGTCGCGCTGGCGCTGGTGGTGACGATCGTTCATGCGGCTATCCGCGCGCGGATCGTCAACCTCGGCGTCTTCGCCGACTACATCTTCGATCCGCTCATCGTCATGGGGGCGGTCAACGCCCTCATGCTCGGCACGCTGGCACTGTTCATCGCCACTGCGATCGGGTTCGTGGCCGCGCTGATGCGGGTGAGCGGCAACCCCATCCTGGTCGCGATCTCCTCGACCTATGTCTATCTCTTCCGCGGCACGCCGATGCTGATCCAGCTCATCTTCTGGTTCAACGCGGTGCCGATCATGTTCCCCTCGATCACCATCGGCCTGCCCTTCATGGCCGAACCGCTATACTCGACGCCGACGACCTCACTCGTGACGCCCTTCCTTGCCGCGCTCGCCGGCCTCAGCCTTGCGGAAGGCGCTTACATGAGCGAGATCATTCGCGCCGGCATCCTTGCGGTCGACAAGGGCCAGCGGGCGGCGGCGACCGCGCTCGGCATGACCCAGCCTCAGGTGCTGGCGCAGGTCGTTATTCCGCAGGCCAGCCGCATAATCATCCCGGCGGCGGGCAACCAGTACATCATGCTCTTGAAATCGTCGTCGCTTGCCTCGGCCATTGGCTATCTCGAACTCTTGCGCGTGGCGACAGACATCTATTCGTCGAACTTCCAGGTCGTCGAGCTGCTGGCCGTCGCGGCCTTCTGGTATCTCGTCATGACCGCCTTCGCGACAGCGATCCAGACCGTCCTCGAAAAGGTTTTCCCGCAAAGATGAGCATCGCACCCGAACATTCCCACGCCGTTTCCGTGGTTGGCGTCTCCAAAAAATGGGGAACCGTCTCGGCCTTCACCGATGTCAGCTTCGACGTGCCGCAGGGCGAGGTCGTGGCGCTGCTCGGTCCCTCAGGCGCCGGCAAGTCCACGCTGCTGCGCTGCGTCAACCATCTGGAAACCATCTCCGCCGGCCGCATCTACGTGCACGGCGATCTGATCGGCTACCGGCTGGGCGATCAGGCGCTTTACGAACTGTCCGACGCGGAGATCAGCCGCCAGCGGCAGAAGATCGGCATGGTGTTCCAGCACTTCAACCTGTTCAAGCACATGACGGCGCTCCAGAATGTCATGAGCGGACCAGTCCATGTGCTAAAACGGCCGAAGGCAGAAGTGGGCAAGCTGGCGATGGACCTGCTCGCCAAGGTCGGGCTTAAGGCCAAGGCGGATGCCTACCCCTCGGAGCTATCCGGCGGCCAGCAACAGCGGGTCGCCATCGCTCGGGCTCTTGCCATGCAGCCGCGCGTTCTGCTGCTCGACGAGCCGACCTCCGCGCTCGACCCGGAACTCGCTCAGGAAGTCGTCGAGACGATCCGCAAGCTGGCGGAGGAGGGCCAGACGATGCTGATCGCTACCCACGACATGGCCATCGCGCGCGAGGTGGCCGACCGGGTGATCTTCATGGAGGGCGGGCGTCTCGCCGAAGACGCGCCGTCCAGCGAATTCTTCACCGCACCGAAGAGTGACCGTGCCCGGCAATTCCTGGCGCGACTCCTGCCTGCGGTGCACTAGGGCAATTCTGGACGTAAAACCAAAGCACTGCCGGTCCGACCTCACCATTCCCCGATCCGCCTGCGCGATTTCCGCGCCGGCGAAGCCTTGTCCGCATTCCGAAATAAGGAGCCCGCCATGACCGGAATCTTCCAGCACCTGCATCACGTTTGCATCCTCGTCCACGACCTGGAGAAGACGGTTTTCTATTACGAAAGCCTCGGCGTCGGTCCTTGGTTCGACTATCCGAAGAAGGGCACCTATGTCGAACTGGAGGTGCCCAACAAAGCGGCTTCGGATGCCATGCGCTACAAATGCTGCGACCTCGACAATGTGCAGCTCCAGCTCTGCCAGCCCGGTGAGCTGGACTCCCCACAAAAGCGGTTCCTCGATGAGCGCGGAGAGGGCGTCTACCATCTGGGCTTCGAAGTCGCCGACCGGGACGCGGCGGAGGCAAACGGCCGCGCGCTTGGGCTTGGCGTGATTGCCCGCGGGAAAAAGACCGATGGATCGGGCTTTTGCTATTTCGACACGCGGGAGAAGGCGGGCACCGTGCTCGAAATCCGAAAATCGTGAGACAGGCGATAGCGCGCATCTTTTCCATCGCGGGCCCCGAAGTCGCTTTGCGCGCGCTATTCCGCGGGCGCGAGAGCGTCGTGCTGTGCCTGACCGCCATGTTTCTATTTGCGGCATCAGACGTCATCGCCAAGCATCTATCGATGACCTTTCATCCCTTGCAGATTGCTTGGTTCCGCTATGCGGTGGCGCTCTTTTTTCTTGCAGCGATTTGCCTGCGCTTCGGCAGACCGACGCGAAGTGTGTTTGCGTCAGCACAACTCGTTCGCGGCCTCGGCATGGCCGGTGCAACGATCTTGCTGGTGGCGGCCCTGCGCCTGCAGCCGATGGCCGAAGCGACGGCGCTTGTCTTCATTTCCCCGTGCCTGGTCACACTGCTTTGCGTACTGATACTCAAGGAGAGAGTGCATGTCTGGCAGTGGGTTGGCCTTATTGGCGGTTTGCTGGGAGTTCTGGTCATCCTGCGTCCCGGATTTGCCGGCTACAATCCCGCGGCGCTTTTCTCTATCGCCTCCGCCGCCTGCTGGGCGACGGCCCTGGTCATGACGCGAAGGGCGGTAGTCGCCGACAGCCTGACGACGACACTTGCCTATTCCGCCCTGACGGGTTTTGTGCTTTTGACTGGCACGCTGCCCTTCGTCCTCCATACCATGACGACCGTTGATATCGCCCTTTCGGTCGCGATGGCGTGTCTGTGGCTGGCGGCGCACGTCTCCATTGCCTTCGCCTATCGCCGACCCGAGGTACACGTCTCTCGGTTGGCGCCGATTTCCTACACCCACGTCCTCTGGGCCGTCAGTTTCGGCTACCTCGTCTTCGGCGCGATACCAGACGGCATGACGATCATTGGTGCAGGGCTGATCATCGCCAGCGGCCTGGTGGCGCACAAAGCGCAGGACAAGCCGCTCGTAACCCCATCGGAAAGGACTTTGTCATGACGCAGGTTCTGCTTATCGGTGCGGGCAATATGGGGTTCGCCATGCTGCGAACCTGGATCGGGATGGAGGGCCATCGTTTCGCGGTCGTCGAAGTCAATGAGAGCTTGCGGCAGCGGGCGGAGAGCGTCGGCGCGCAAGCCTATGATGCCGTGTCCGACCTGCCGGTGGATTTAGCGGCAAATGTCGTGGTGATCGCGACCAAGCCGCAGGCGGTCGCCGATGCGGTTGCAGACAGCCGAGCCGTTCTCGGCCAAGACGGACTGCTAATGTCAGTCGCTGCCGGCATCACCATCGATGGCATGCGTCAATATGCGGGGGAGGGACCTGCCATTGTCCGCTGCATGCCGAATACGCCCGCGGCGATCGGCGAAGGCATGGTCGTCTGCTGCGCAAGCGCGAATGCGCGCTCGTCAGACCGCGCGCTCGCACTGAGCCTGCTTTCAGCCATTGGCCGCGTTGCGTTTATCGAAAACGAGAGCTTGATGGACGCGGTGACGGCAATGTCCGGTTCCGGACCGGCCTATGTCTTCCATCTGCTAGAAGCCTTTAGCGCGGCGGGCGTCGCGGCTGGCCTGCCAGAGGACCTCGCCATGACGTTGGCCAAGCAGACCGTCTTCGGCGCGGCGAAGCTGGCATTGGCGTCGGGTGCCGATCCAGCCGTCCTTCGTGAGCAGGTGACAAGCGCGCACGGCACGACGGCCGCCGCTCTCTCCGTGCTGATGAACCCGGAAGTCGGCTTGGCTGTTTTGTTTCGGCGCGCTGTCGAGGCGGCACGGCACCGCTCGTTGGAGCTCGGTGCCGAGTAAGTGTTTGAATTCCGTCGCTCGTTGCTCCATACACGAAATGATATATTTGCTCGCGCTGTGGCAGGCGGCCTCACCCAAAGCAGGCCTGGTGATTTGAAAGGAATTTAACCAATGGCTTCACGGAAGACTTCGGCGGGCGAATTCATCGCTTCGGATGTTCGCAATCGCCTTCGTAGCATGATCCTTGGGGCGGAACTGAAGCCGGGGCAGAGGCTGGTCGAAGATGATCTGTGCGAGCGGTTGAATGTCGGGCGCACGCCCGTGCGTGAAGCACTCCTCCTACTTCAGGGCGAGGGGTTCCTGAGCCGCGAACGCGGTTGGGTTGTCGAGACGATCGATCGAAGCCAGGTGCACGCTATCTTCGAAAGCCGCGCCGCCATCGAAGCGGCGACCGCGAGGCTCGCCGCACGCCATGCAGAGCCCGGCGAGCTCGAAGCGCTGGCGCTTCTGATCGAGGCCATGGAGCCCGCCGAATCCTTGACACGCGGCGAACTCAACACACTCAACACGCAATTCCACAAGCTCATCGTTACGGCGTCTAAGAACATGTTTCTCGGACAGTTCCATGAGCGCACCCAGTTCCATTATTGGATGCTGCGAGTACCCATCCTGTTTTCAGAAGCCGAAATTAAGGAAACCAACCTGCAGCATCGCCGCATTCTCGACGCGCTGGTCAAGGGTGATGAGGACGAGGCCGAACGCGCCGCTCGTGACCACGTCGAAGCGACGATGGCGATCGTGGAGCCCGCCATTCAACTCTAATCGGCTTGCGAAGCATCATCGGGGTTCCGGTTTTGTGCTCCCAAAGCCACATAATGTATCGACTGAATGCCAATCCATCGGACGATTGATGATGCGTGAACGGATCCACGATGGCGCAATGGCACTACGCCGATAGGCGTGCCTCCGCAAAGTGGTCGGCGGCTTCTTCCAGCACCTCTTCTGCCCATTGGTTGAGACTCTTTCCCGAAAGCTCGGCAGCAAGAGCTGCTCGGCGATGGACCTCCGGAGCGACCCGAAAAATCATCTTCCCAGAATAGGGCCGCTGAGGCTCTTTGCCGATTTTCTTGCAGGTGTCGAGATAGTCATCGACTGCCTCATGGAAGGCTTTCTTGAGTTCAGCGACGCTGTCACCGTGAAAGCCGATTACATCGGAAATACCTGCAATCTTGCCGAAAAACACTTCGTCGTCAGCGTCGAACTCGATGCGAGCGTGATACCCGTTGTAGGTCATGGTATTCATGGCGTTACTCCAATCTGCATCAGGAACTCGCGAGCATCGCGCACCTGATAACGCTTTGCTTCCTTGTCCGGATGAGGTCGATGGAAACTCGCAATGATGCCGTCTTTTTCAAACTTAACGCGGGAACCATTCCCCTCAATTACGTTCGCTCCGGCAGCCACAAGCAGGTTTTGCCGCCTGTCGATCAGCCCCGGCACCTTGATCGTCGATGCGATCAGGTTCTGCCGCGTCTGCACGAAGTCACGCACGAGTGCGCCGATCTCCTCGGCGGGCGTGGAGGCATCAAAGGCGAGATTATAGGTCACGGTTCCGGTGTTGGAGGCACCAAGCGCGCTGACAAGACGGAAGCCGACGCGCACCTGGTGGACGTCTTCTGGCAGGGTGATGTTTACGCGAACGGCTCTTTTGGCTTCCGCCTGACGCCAACTAGAATTTCAACACCGTCCTGGTTCTCCGCGTCTGCCACAACCGCCTCCAGTGTAGAAGGCTCGGGAATTGCTTCGCCGTCTTCGGCTAGCCCTTCAATGTGTAGAGACAAGGCTTCTTCGGCCATAGCTCGCGCATCGTCGAGGTCGGTTCCGGCGGTGATCAGGCCCGGAAAGTCGGGAAAGGACACGCCGTAATCGCTGTCGGCATCCTTATGGATCAATCCGATATAATTGCGCATGTTCATTACCTCAGCTTAAGTCCTGCTTGTTTCTCGATACTCTTCAATGTTCCGATCGGAATGTCGAGACGCTGGTCCGGTCCGCGTCCTTGCGCATTGTGACCACGGCATCGGAAGCGTCCCGCCTTCACGGAAAACCGAACTGACGGGCGATATGTTCGCGCCCGCGCGGTTTTCTCGGCCCATGCCCGTCGCCGTCTCGTTCCCGATATCGGCCCGAGGCTCTTGGGACCGTCCTATTTAGTCACCGTCAACATGGCGTGCATGCCGGCTTCATAATGGCTCTTGATGTTGCAGAGGAGTACGTAGGAGCCCGGCGCAAGTTTCGCTTTTAACTGACCATCGGCACCTGGCTTCAGCTCGGAAACTTCGCCCATGCTTTTGAGCTTCTTCTCGTCGACCCGCCCTTTGGCGGCATCAACCACAATTTGCTGATCGGCCGACTTCAGCTTCACAAGTACTACCTCATGTTCTTCCGTAATGGCGTCGTTGTGGACGAGAAATGTCGCCTCGCCGGCCTTGATCGTGGACTGGTCGAGAGTCAGGGTCATCGGACCACCAGCTTCGCCACCCTCTGTGACCTTGACGATGGTTGCGGCGAATGCAGGCGTTGCAAGACAGACAATGGCAAAGACGGCAAATGTGTTCTGGAGGTATCGCATGCGGAGTTCTCCTTTTTGAATGGGCAGCTTTGAGGTCTAGAGGGATGCTGAAAGGCACCGGAACCTAAGGGCCTGGTCCTGTCGGTTTCCTGTCATTCTGTCGAATTGCTGGGTACGGACTTCGAGCGCGTTGCGTACGCGTAGTCATCGCTAGGACGGGTAATGGGATCTCGAATTCACCAGCGTGCTCCGCCCAAGCAAACCGGCTATCGCCAGTGCGGCGGCCGAGAAAAGGATCGCTCACCTGGCGATCCGACGTCGAAAGCGCGGGTCACAGTCATTTGCGATGATGACGAAAGGCACCAGGACCTTAATCCGGCCACGCATCAGAAAATGCATGAAGAATATCTTTCGCGCGCCGAACTCTACCTCCGGCATCTCCGCGGCGAGCGACGATTGCGCAAACCATTGCACCGGCAAGAAGGCTAGACTCATCCCCAGAGCGGGGATTCTGCGGGGCGATCGGCCATTGACCCGCCGCCGGGGTTCGTCGGCATGAATCAGCGTAATATGAAACAACCTCGAGGGTCAGGTCCCGCAAATACGTCGTCATCGACCGGTCCAAACACGACTTCGACAGCACACTTCAAAGGTCTATACATCCGTAGGGCGATTTGTGTTGTCCACGGCTGATCTCACGCTGGCGGGTGAGTTCACCGCACTATCGTGACCGAGCAAAGCGCCTGTTGTGCGACCTTCTGCGAGACGCTTCCAAGCAGCATCCCGGCTAACCTTCCCAGCCCACGGCTGCCGACGACGATCATGTCTGCACCAATCTCGTTCGCTACGGCGAGAATGGTCTCAGCATAGTCGCCAGGTTCGACCCGCGTGTGCACGTCGTTGACGCCAAGAGTTCGTGCACGTTCCGCCGCATTCTCGACAATGCGTTCTCCGAGCACCGACCTCGTCTCGCCAATGCCGCCTTGCGAACTTTTGAATAAATCGTGCCTCGAGGAGAGGGCGCGCTCTTGCCCAGGCATCGTGATCGCCGAGACACGCCGCACCATATGCTCGGCTCGTGCAAGTTGGCTTGCTTCCTCGGCCCTCACGGCGTTCAATATGACGTGAAGGATAGTAACGCGCGCGCCCGGACCCCTTGCGATGTTGGCTGCCATCTCCACGGCCTTCCAAGCCGTATCGGAGCCGTCTGTTGCAACAAGAACGTGTTTGATCATCATCGTCCCTCCGGTTCAGCAAGTCTCCCACAACTGAGGCGGAATGTATTGATACTGGTCAAAGGACTGCAAGCGTACTTCGAAACCTGGGCTGACGTCGCGGCGAGCGCCAAGGCGCCGGATAATACGGACAGCGCGGCTGCGGCCACGCAGACTTGGCATCGGCATTCTTGATGCCGATCAATGTAGGCTCTCTGGTCGCGTTCCGGATCGATTTCCGCAAACTAGTTTTACGATACTTGCGACCGACAGCCGGGCATAATTTCTATTCTTCTGCACCAAAAAATCTCAGGCGAGCCTCAGCTTGGTACGCTGCGGGGGAGGGCGCAGGCGGCGGTGTCAGCACTGTGCTCCGTGTCGCGTGTGAGGTTGGAACCGCTTACGCTGTCCACAAAGTTATCGTTGTCCGTTCTCATTATAGCTCTCAACCTCACCATCGACGTTTCAAGCCTCGCTGAGCGCCCATTTATGGGCCGTCGTGTTCGATCGGGCCCCTTGATGCGCGCCATTGACGAACGGAATGCGATTAAACAGCCGAGCGCTATTGCGCCGAGAACTTCGAGGAGCGCTATCTTTCATAGGACGTCATTTAACACCTGTGACGACACCTTCTCGCTGGTGTCACTGGTGTCGGCCGGTCTTGGCATCGGCTTTGCGTCGGAGTGGAGGGGCGGTCTGCGAATTTTGATCCTTGAACCTGCGATCATGCCCATCGGATAAATGTCGTGCTCCAATTGACGTGGCGCAAGGAAACCGGTCCGCACTATTGGTAGTTTGTCGCATGTTCATACGACTGCACTTGAGCGCCAAAGCGCGGACGCAAACCCGTGCCTTGCCTCGGATCTCCTGCTTCTCGAAAGGAGAACGAACATGACTACAGCAAAACTTGCATATGTGGCGATTGGCGCCACGCTCCTAGCAAACAGCCCCACGCCATCCTTGGCTCAAACAGCCCCCGCCGAGAAACAAGATGCGCGGCCGGGTTACTCTGAGATGATGCCTGGCGAGATGATGGGGGGGAGGCAGCGCGGCATGATGGGTGGCATGCGCCAAAACATGATGCAAGGCCACATGATGAAGATCATGTTTGCCGTTGCCGATGTTGATGGCGACGGCGCCCTGTCGTTCGACGAAGTCACAACGATCCACAAGAGGATCTTCGAGACGGTCGATGCGAACAAGGACGGCAAGGTGACGCCCGAGGAGATGCAGGCCTTCATGCGCGATCAATGAGGCCTTGAAACCGGCTTTTTCGCCGGCATGCGGACCATAAAAAGGTCTGGAGAGCCGGTTCCGTCCGTTCGCAAACGTCCCCACACGCGGCTCCGCCGCGCCTGTGTAGCTGGCGCAATGCCTGCATCGTAGTGAAAACAATTGCTCACCGTTTGTCGTTGCGCTCAAAAAACGAGGGCCGTGGTGACAACCAGCCCCTTGTTTTTGCAATCGATAATACGGTTTCCAATATCGAGTTGGCATTCTGATGCAGGGTCGTAAATTGAACTTCATTCCCGGCGGTTTGTCGCCCTCCGCATCCGGCAGTCTCGAATTCCCTTGGCACCGCAGGCGCCGGCTTTGTCCAGCCACTACAGCTTGTAGCCGATCTTTCGGAGCAGGTCTTTCCGCCACGCGATGTCCGCATCGGTTTCGAAGCCCAGCGGTGAGGCGCCATCCACCACGCCGAGCACGCCGCGGCCCAGTTCAGTTTGCGCGACGATCACCTGTGTCGGGTTGGCAGTCGCACAATAGATGCGACAGACCTCTGGCACCGCACGCACCGCAGCCAGCACGTTGATGGGAAAGAATCCGTCGCCGAGGAAGATCAGGAAAGTGTGGCCGGCGCCAATGGCCAATGCGTTGTCACGTGCCAGGGCAAGCTCGGCTTCGTCATTACCCGACCAACGCACCAGCCGCTTACCGGAGGCCTCGCAGAAGGCCAGCCCGAAGCGGATGCCTGGAACCGCGCCCACCAATGCCTCGTGGAGATCTTCCACGGTCTTGATGAAATGCGACTGGCCAAAAATGAAGTTGGCGGCGTCCGGCTTGACGATGGGCACCACGGTGAGTTCCATGGCTGCGCTCCTTCAAGGTAGGCAACGCGATGGTAGGTAGGCCCACAGAAGGCGATTTCAAGCCATCACATGCGGCCAATTCGCCCTCCGCGCCGCCACCGGAGGGCCAGAGCGCGGCTCGCCTACCGTGACTTCGAAATGATCCGCGCGACGCAACGGTGGCTGGTGAGCTGGATCAGGCTGCCCGACGACGAGAATGTCGAGGTCGGCGTCGGCCCAGTCGGCTTCAGCATCGTTATCTGCGAGGAGCTTGCTACGTCCGCAATGACGAGGGTTCAGACCCGAGGTCCGGTATTGCACTACATGGCGCGCGAGGCGCGCGCCAGCAGGACACCGGTCAATGAACCTGCGAAACCGAGGTGGGCCAGATATTGCGTGATGACCGTGCTGTAAGTCAACATGCCGACAAGGCGACCGCGCGCTACCCAGGACGGACTAACCGATAGATCGACAGTCGCCGAGATGAGCAATGGCTGAGTCAATGTCGTCGCGCCGCGATATAGGAGCGAGTGAGCGAAAGGTTGGGCATTCGGGAATGGTGCGGTGCCGCCAGGAACGTTGCAAGGGTGGCCTCATCGAAGCGCTCAGCTTCGGCGATCTGTGCGAATGTTGGAACAGTGTCCGAACCTTGACGTTGCTCGGGTGCCACGACGTGACACCCGCTGCACCAGCGCTTCAAGCGGGTGGTCACTCGGCTATCAATCTATGACGCCACATCCAGAGAAACGCGCATTGATGCGCGTCAAAATGCGCGGCCCAAACCGATCTCAATCTCGTCGTTTGTCAACGAGCGATGCCACTTGCTTGAGGGATGTGCTTCCAATCGATTGATAGTGAACGTTTCGTGGAAATCAGCATCAGCAAACAACGCACGGTTCGCCGCGTCGCGCTGGTGGAGGTTGTTCGCAGACGGTGTCGGCCTTGCATGCATGGAATTTGTGATCACCAACTCCATCCAGATACACCCGATGGCGCTTGTCTATTTCGATCGGCTGCACGATAAGGGCCGGTGGTGGTCGGCGTGTGGTGATTAGGTTTGAGGAAAGACCGAAGCTCCATTGGCGGCCCTCGCTACCTTCTGGAAGATATGCACTTACGAATTTGCCGGGGCAGGCGAGGCCGATCCTTCGGTGGAGGAAATGTTTGACGGCCCACTCAAGGCTCGCAAAGCGTTAACGATCGCTGCGATGTCTATCCCTTCCTGCAAAAGGGCGCCGGCGACCGGAGTTATGTATCCAAAGGCCGCAAAGACCATCGCGATCCCCGACAAAGCCAGACCGACAACGATGCTTTGCAAGGCGATTCGCCTTGTACGCCGTGCGATCATGACAGCATGAGGTACGCGATCAATCCGATCGACCAGGATCACGACATCCGCAGCTTCTGACGAGGCGGTCGCCCCCCGGGCACCCAGGGCGATGCCAATATCAGCCGCAGCCAGTGCCGGCGCATCATTGATCCCGTCACCCACCATCATCGTCGGCTGGCGACGTTGTTCGGCCGCAACGGCTGCAAGCTTTTCGGCCGGACTACGATCGGCATAGACCTCGTCGATCCCAAGGGAAGATCCGACGATGCTGGCGGTCTCGGCGTCATCGCCGGTGACCATGATGATACGCGAAATGCCGGCTGCATGAAGCTGAGCCAATGCGGCCGGCGCCTCAAGGCGGATTGCGTCCGCCAAAACGAGGAATGCAGCGATCCGACCGTCCACGGACACATAGATTGCGAGTCCCGAACTGCCTTCCCTAGCTGATGCAACCGAACAGGCCCATGCCGGTACCTCTCCATCTGCAAGGACAAGGGCACGCGACCCGGCGCGCACATGCCTACCCTCGACAATGCCCTCCAATCCGGAGCCGCGAAACTCCCGGACATTTGTCGGCGATGACAGTGGCATTCCCTTCGCTCGCGCCAAGGCAACGATGGTCTCGGCCAGAACATGGTGTGAGGCCTGCTCGAGGGATGCGAGAAGGCGCAAGATTTCTTCGGCGTCGCTATTTGGCGCCGTTTCGAAGAAAGTTATGCGTGCCCCGCCTTCAGTCAATGTCCCCGTCTTGTCGAAAATGACAGTGCGGACAAGGGCAAGCGCCTCGAGCGCGGAGCTTCCCTTCATCAGGACGCCCGCGCGTGCGGCGCGCGAGACGCCGCCGATGAAGGCAACGGGTGCGGCGAGAATGAGCGGGCAGGGAGTGGCGACAACGAGCACGGCGAGTGCCCTGATGCGATCACCCGATAGCCACCACGCAAGACCTGCAACGAGAAGCGTCGCTGGCAAAAGCAGCAGGGCGAAACGATCGGCTATTCGGATGAACGGTGCCTTGGCGGTCTGTGCCTCTTCGACCATACGGACAATGCCGGCATAGGTGCTCTTACTGGCTGGGGCAGACGCTCGATAGTGGAAAGCCTCGCCGGCATTGACGGTGCCGCTTCTAAGGTGTTCACCCTTCCGCCGAATTTCCGGCAAAGGCTCGCCGGTCACGGCGGACTCGTCAAGCTTGGCCTGTTCATTAAGAAGGTGCCCGTCTACGGGCAACAGCTCGCCGGCTCTTACCAGCAAGTCATCACCTACGACGATCTCTCCAGCCGCAATGTCCGTTACTTCGCCCTCAGCGACCTTGTGGGCAATGCGGGGCGTTCGATCACGAAGCGACCTCAGGTCGCGTTCGGCTTTGCCGCGTGCGTAATCTTCCAGCAGGTTGCCGCCAGTATACATCATGGCGACCACCACACCCGCGAGTGGCTGCCCCATGGCGATCGAAGCTATCATCGCCACGAGCGCTATGGCGTCCACACCCATCCGTCCGACCAGGAAATCGCGCACAATCGTGATTGCGAGCGCTGCGACCACCGGAACTGTCGCGCCGCTCCAAATGAGGTCGGGTGCCAGCGGCCAGCCGAAGTATTTTACCAGTAAGCCGGCAAGCATGCCGGTTAGAGCGACCGCCAGAAATGCAAGGTGGAAGAAACCCGCTCTCATGCAATCCGCACCTCCCGCTGTCCATTCCGAGGCTCAGGCGATTGTGCCGCAATAGAGTACCGGCGCGGCAGCCCCCGGTTGACCGCTCGATGCCGAACAGCAGGCCAAGCGTCCCACCAAGCAGCAGGCTTCGAAGCAGTTGTTCAATGTACCATGAGAACCGGCACTGACGGGGTCTCGAGCATCGAGCGGGTTAACCCGCCAAAAAACCCGCTCGCGCATTCGCGAATGGCCATAGGCGCCCATCACCATCACCATCAGCTCTGCCGAGGCGTCCCGCGCGTATCGGTTCAGCACTTCGTCAATGCTGCGTCCCTCGCTTGGCACCGCTCGACGGCGACCGAGACGCCATGGCGAACAAGGTATGCCGCGATGTCGGCGCCGGGTTCTTCGCCATTGCGACCGTAGCTGGCGCGGGGATCCACCATCGTGACCTGCACGTCATCTGCGCCTGCCAGAATGCCCATTGCCTCGCGGGCCGCCCGAGCCGCCTCGAAACCCGAATCCCAAGCCAGCACGACTTTTTTCGGAGTAAGTGTCGCGGTTTTGCCTCTGGGCACGATCAGTATCGGACGTGCGGAACGAAACAACGCTCCATCGAGCGTGCGGGAGCGTAGTTCCGGATCGGCCATCAGCCCATCGCCGACAAGCGTGAGATCGCAATAGCGCCCCCTCTCTCCGATTTCGTCGTCTGCCCAGGCAATTTCTGCGTACATCGTGGCGACGTCGAAGGATATTCCCGTCTGATCCAGGATCGCTTTTGCCTTTTCCACACATGTCTCCAGCCTGACGATATCGCGCTGCCTTTCATCGAGCCAATCGACGGACACACCAGCTGCATATTCGCCAATTGGCGGAGGTGACGCGAGTTTGACAATCAACAGTGAAAGAATGCTTCTCCCGCGCTCGATCATTCTGGCTCCGGGTCTTGGTGCGCAAGGCGGTGACGTCAGCAGCATACATGCCCTTCGTGGAACACAGCAGGGCGATCTTTTAGTTCCGGTTTCGAGCGGTCCCACTCGCGCCGAACATCGAGGCATTTCTATCGCGGTCTATCGAGCGGCGTAAGCAACAAGCTCGCCACGCTGAATGAAGCAACACACCACCCCCATCAAGCGGGAGCCGCCGACGTGGAAAGCTACCCACGCGGGCACGATTCCCATGATGAAGAAAGAAGCCGAAGAAAATGTGATGAAAAGCGCTCACAGGAGTTCGTGCGACTTTAACGCCGAACTCTTGCAACGTAACAAGCTTTAGGATCCTTGCAGCCGCAAAAACCGCCGGTCGACCATGGTCAGGGCAAGTGAAGCTGCCAAACTGATACCGAGAACGATCATGGCGCTAGCGGTGCCAGCCACTTCCAGCTGCGTTGCCGCGATGGGCAAAACAACCAGGATAGCCAGATTGTTGAGGCTTTCAGAAACTGCCAGAACCTGACCTTTGTCAGCGTCGCTGCGGGTGGCGAGCATGGACGTGCTCGCTGGCGCGGCGAGGCCAAGCGCAAATCCCCAGATGACAAGACAGACAAGCCCTCCTGTTAAGGGAAGGGGCGCGAGCATGAATGTGCTGACCGCCAAAATAAGAAGTGCGAGGGCTACAACGAGCGTCACGTCGTCTTTTCGGCAAAGGCGGCTGACGGGGCCGATGCCGAGATTACCAATTGCAAGCCCGAGGCCGAACGCCGACACCGAAACTCCGACTGCGCCAACACTTAGGCCGTGACGTAATCGAAGCACTTCGCCGGCAAGAAGGAAACCAGCCACTGCCGTTCCGTTCCATAGACCTTTTGCAAACAGCGGACGAGTGATACTTCCTCGAACAATCCAGGCAAGCCGCTTCGGCTTTTTTGCTGGACGGCGGGACGGTTGAGAGGGGATCACACGCTGCGCGATGATGAAGGCCACTAGGCATCCAGTCGCGGTAACATGAAAGGGTGCGCGCCAGTCGAAGGCGTCCGTCAGGATGCCGGCAAACACCGGACCAGCTACTATTCCGAAGGTCATGCCGATCATGACGACTCCCATGGCGGCAGATTGCCGGCGAGCCGGGACGATATCAGACACCAACGCGAAGGCTGTCGGAATGAGCGCCGCCGATGCCACCCCCCCAAACATCCGCAGCGCGATGGCTGCGCCAAAACTTGGAGCAATCGTCAACGCTAGGCCATCAACTGCGAAAAGGACAAGGGAGACTAAAAGGAGACGGCGACGGTCCATGCGATCAGACAGAAATCCGAAGATTGGAGCCGCGATAGCATAGGACAACGCGTAACTGGACACGAGCCAGGATGCGTGTGCGGGCGTTATGTCGAAAGCCTGCGCGAGTGGCGCAAGCATGGCAGACAGCATGAACTCGGTCGCTCCGACGAAAAAGACGGCGAG
This sequence comes from Ensifer sp. Root31, assembly GCF_001424825.1. Taxonomy (NCBI): domain Bacteria; kingdom Pseudomonadati; phylum Pseudomonadota; class Alphaproteobacteria; order Hyphomicrobiales; family Rhizobiaceae; genus Ensifer; species Ensifer sp. Root31. The sequence goes on from NZ_LMCO01000018.1 coordinate 95,563, forward strand.
AGCAAGAATATGCAAGAGAATTCGTGAGGGCACGAATATCCTCCATCAATGTCGTGTTGAGAGGTAACCGGCGCGCGAGTGTTTGCGGTCGCAAACATAGCACCGGAGCAAAGTCGAATGGGGGAATTTGGGGGGGCGACCGTACGCCCGCACGCAGGAAGAGCCTGCTATTGGTCTGCTTCTTATCTCAATGTGGATGAGAATGGAAGGCCACTCCGATGATAGAAGCTGTTGGACAGCCGTTACTCGAACCCCGCGTAGTGGCGAATATGCGACGCTCAATCTCGGCTACGGCCAATCTGCGGTTTCCTTCACACGGTCTGGATTTGAAGAAATGGATGAAGTCACACATGACGGCCACACCGAATTTCCAGACGATGGCGCAATCGAGATCGTGTTCGCTTACGACAATGGCGACGAGGCCGTTCTAAAGGCCAAACCAGGGACTTCTTCAACAGTCTGCTCTTATGTTCGTTTGCAAGCTTTTAGTCATAACTCTTTCCTTTCCGGCTTTGACGACGAAAGCATATGCGTGGAGCTGTTGAACAAGGCAGGAGA